>CANPDB010000035.1 GCA_947572725.1 uncultured Clostridium sp.
TTCACCAGCTTTTAGATAATCATTAAATTTTTAATCCAAAAAACCGAAACTTAAAGACAAAAAAATATTGACAATGATATAATTTTATGATAAAATCAAAAACTGTAATCCGCTTAGTCAAGGTTTAAAAGATTAATTAAATTTAATTACCTAGGTTTAAGGATTAGCGAGTATACAAATAAGGGAGGTGCATTTTAAATGTACGCAATAATCGAAAGCTGTGGAAAGCAATACAAAGTAGCAGAAGGAGATGTAGTATTTTTTGAAAAATTAGATGCTGAGGAAGGAAAAAAAGTTACATTTGATAATGTAATATTAGTATCTGAAGAAGGAAAAGTACAAGTTGGAAATCCTTATGTGAAAGGTGTAAAAGTAGAAGGAAAAGTAATTTCACATGGTAAAGGTAAAAAAATCATTGTTTTCAAAATGAAAGCTAAAAAGAATTACAGAAGAAAACAAGGACATAGACAACCATACACAAAAGTAGAAATTACAACAATCAAAGCAGCTGCTAAACAAACAGAAACAAAAGAAACAGCAGCGAAAACAACTGCAAAAAAAGCAGAAACAACAAAAGAAACAGCAACAAAGACAACTGCAAAAAAAGCAACATCAACAAAAACAGCTACTAAAAAAGCAGAGGCATAATATTAAAATTTAGATTTTAATTAAACAGATATAAATAAACAAAACCGAAAGGAGTGAAAAAACATGGCTCATAAGAAAGGTCAAGGTAATGTCAAAAACGGTAGAGACAGTGAGTCTAAAAGACTTGGTGTCAAGAGAGCTGATGGTCAATTTGTTTTAGCAGGAAATATCCTAATAAGACAAAGAGGAACAAAAGTACATCCTGGAACTAATGTAGGAAAAGGTAGTGATGATACACTATATGCATTAGTAGATGGTACTGTAAAATTTGAAAGAAAAGGTAGAGACAAAAAACAAATAAGTGTCTATCCAGTAGAACAACAATAAATACATAAAAATATAAAAGGAATACTATTTTAGTATTCCTTTTATGTTATATATAAGTTACAGTTCAGTAAAATACTATTTTTTTGCTCACAGAAGTTTATATTTAAATAATTACCACTAAACTGTAACATATATACAAATAATTATTTTAAAATCATTTACAATAAAGATTTAGTATAGTATAATAGAAAATATCGAATTATATAGAATAAAAGGGGGAAAAAGAAAAATGGCAAAAATATTAGAAGACATATCAAGAACACTTAACGAATATTTATTATTACCAAATTTAACAGACGAAAGATGCATACCAAGTCAAGTTTCTTTAAAAACGCCACTTGTAAAGTATAAAAAAGGAGAAGAAGCAAAATACTATGCAAATGTACCAATGGTTTCTGCTATTATGCAATCTGTATCAGGAGAAGAAATGGGAATTGCATTAGCAAGAGAAGGAGGAGTTGCATTTATTTATGGTTCACAATCAATAGAATCACAAGCAAAAATGGTACGAAATGTAAAAAAACACAAAGCAGGTTTTGTAGTAAGCGACTCAAATGTAAAATCAGGAACACCATTAAGAGAAGTAATAGAATTAGTAAAACAAACAGGACATTCAACAGTGATAATCACAGATGATGGAACAGCGAATGGAAAATTTATAGGACTAGTAACAGACAAAGATTATAGACTTTCAAGAGATGATTTTGATAGTGCAATTGATAATTTTATGACACCAAAAGAAAAAGTTATATGGGCACATGAAGGTATTACCTTATCAGAAGCAAATGATATAATATGGGAAAATAAAAAGGCTTGTTTACCAATTTTAGATAATGAAGAAAGATTAAAATATTTAGTATTTAGAAGAGATTACGAAGAAAGTAAAAATAATCCAGATTCTTTATTAGATGAGAATAAAAGATATATTGTAGGAGCAGGAATTAACACAAGAGATTATGAAGAAAGAATACCAGCTTTAGTAGATGCAGGAGTAGATATGATATGTATGGATTCTTCTGATGGATATTCAGTATGGCAAAAAAATACAATAGATTTTGTAAGAGCAAAATATGGCGACAATGTAAAAATAGGAGCTGGAAATGTAGTTGATAGAGAAGGATTTATGTATTTAGCAAAAGCTGGGGCAGACTTTATCAAAATTGGTGTAGGAGGAGGATCTATTTGTATCACTCGTGAAACAAAAGGAATAGGTCGTGGAAATGCTTCTGCATTAATTGATGTAGCTGCAGCTCGTGATGAGTACTTTAAAGAAACAGGAGTGTATATACCATTATGTATAGATGGTGGAATTGTACATGACTATCACATAACAATTGCATTAGCTTTAGGAGCAGACTTTGTTATGATGGGAAGATATTTTGCAAGATTTGATGAAAGCCCTACAAGAGTAGTAAAAAAAGGAAATACTTTTGTAAAAGAATACTGGGGAGAAGGGTCAAATAGAGCAAGAAACTGGCAAAGATATTTAGAAGATCCAACAAAAAATAAATTAGCATTTGAAGAAGGAGTAGATTCATATATTCCTTATGCAGGTAGACTAAAGGACAATTTAGCAGTTACAGTAGCAAAAATCAAATCAACTATGTGTAACTGTGGAAGCGTTACTATACCAGAATTACACGAAAAAGCAAGATTAACTCTAGTATCTGAAATAAGTATTACAGAAGGTGGAGCCCATGATGTTATATTAAAAGAGATTGATAACCAATACAAATAAAACATTTTTAAGGAAAGCAAGAATATATTGGAGGTTACAGTTCAGTAGCAATTATCTTAAATAGTACAAAGAAATAGCTTTTACTGAACTGTAACCATTGGAGGCAAAGATGGAAGAAGTAGATGTGTTACTTACTACTTATAATACCAATATAAAATATTTAAAAGAACAAATTGATAGTATTTTAAAACAAACATATACAAATATTCATCTAATTATAAGTGATGATAATTCATCAAGTGAAGAGATAAAGAAAATATTAAAAGATTACGAAAAGCAAGATGAAAGAATTACATTGTATTTACAAGAAAAAAATTTAGGATATAATAAAAATTTTGAATTTCTCTTAAGTAAGTCAAAAGCAAACTATATTGCATTTTCAGACCATGATGATATATGGAATGCAGATAAAATAGAAAAATGTTTAAAAAGATTGATAAAAGAAAATGTAGATATGGTTTACTGCAATAGTACGCAAATAGATGAAAATGGAAATATACTTCATAATGATTATTTAAAATACAAAAAGGTTCCTTTAATTAGAGGCAAAAGTCATCTTGCTATATCTCGTTGTATAGGAACTGGTTGTTCGCAATTAATTACAAAAAAAGTAAAAGAAGAAATGCTTCCATTTAAAAATAGTGTTATGGCACATGATTGGTTAGCAGGATTTATTGCTAATGAAAACAAGGGTATCACATATATAAAAGATACATTATTTGATTATCGATTACATAAAAATAATGTATTTGGTGGAAGAAATCTAAATCAAAACCTTTTAATATGGAAAGAAAAAAATGGCTCAGGTTATAAATCTTATTTAAAATATAGAAAAGAAAGAGTAATTGATCAAGCATATTTAGATGGAGTAAAAATGTGTTTAGACTATTGCAATAATGAAGATAACAAAATTTTTATTAATAAATTAATGCATTATTATGAAAATTTAAAAGAAACTAAATATATAAATTTTCATATAATAAAATATTTTAAATTTTTATATGGAAAAAATCTTTTTAAGCAAATGATAAAAGAAGTAACAATATTTCATTTTCCGATATTTGGATATATTATGTTTAAAAATATATAAAAATAAAACGATTTATAAAATATAAAAAGTGCTATTAAAAAATTATATTGAATGAGCATTTTTAATATTTTTATAAATCGTTCTATTTTATTCATATAAATCTTGAATAGAAACATCTTTTTCTTCAAAATTGTCGACAAAACCAACTTTAGCTATTTTGTTATTTACACCTTGTATCCAAACAGCTCTGTTGTTATAAAAAACATCACATTTTTCATCAGTATTTAAAATATTATTAATTCTATTTATATCCATATAGATACCTCCTTAGTATACTTATTTTTAATATATCCAAAATTCATAAAATTATAACTAAAATTTACCATTTAGCATAAGTGTTATATTTGAATAGCAATTGCTTAAAATTTAGTTATGATAGTTTATAAATTAAAAACTACTCGCTCCCAGAGGATAGTATTTATATATTTTTTCGTTATCCCCATTCTAAAAATCCTAGCAAAAGTTCATAGAACTTTTGAGGATTTTTGAACGGTCCCCACAAGCTTACTTCAAAATATATAAATACTATCCTCTTCGCGCTATTAAAAACATACATTTAAACTTTCATAATTAAATTTTAACCGATTGCCATATTATATTTGAAAATTATGTAAAATTATGGTATACTATATTTAATTAATAGCATTATAAACTAATGGAGCTGTCATTTATAAAAGGAGGAATTTTTTATGGCAAGAGAAATATTTGAGACAATACGGACAATAATAATTATAATATGGATAACGGAGGCAATTAAAGAAAAAAGTTCTGAAGAACAATACTTTAAAAAATTAATAATTAGTGGCTTATGTTCTATAGCAGCTATTATTAGTTTGTTTTGGGATTCTATATCTGGAGATGACATAATTTTACCAATAGTATGTGTCGTTATTATGATGTTTGATACCAGAAGTTCTTACAGAGCATATTGTATATGTAAAGAAAAGTAGACAAGACATAAAAAGGTGACAGCCAAAGGCAATAGAAAGAGGAATATATCCTCTTTTTATTGCTTTATAGTTTATAATTTAATTATTTGACTTATAATATTAATTAAGTTAAAATAAATTCATACAAAAAGAGGAGGTTATTATGAAGATACAATACAAAGACAAAAAAATGGAAATAGAAAATTCAATAACAGTAAAACAATTATTAGAAAGTGAAATAAAAGCAAGTGAACACGAGGTCATAGCAGCTACATTTAACAATGAATATGTGAACTTAAATTATGAAATAAAAAAAGACGGAAAAATAGAACTAATAGACTTATCATCAAAGGCAGGAATGAGAATATATAGAAGTACACTAATATATATATTAGGAATGGCATTTGAAAGAGTATGTCCAGACAAAAAAATGACTGTAAATTATCAACTATCAAATTCCATGTTCTGTGATATAGATAATACAGAAGTTACAGAAGAAATTATACAAAAATTAAATGAAGAAATGAGAAAGATAGTAAAAGAAAATTTACCAATCAAACAAGTAATTATGACAAGAGAAGAAGCAAAAAAACTATATGATGAAACAGACAGTTCAAAAGGAAGATTACAATTTGACTTTGAAGAAAATAAAGAAATTTATATGTATTATTGCGAAGATTACTTCAATTACTGTTATGGAACTTTAGCAGAGAGAACAGGGATAACAAAGATATTTGAAATTATCCAATATAGTGATGGATTTTTAATGAGATATCCAAGTTCAAATGCACCAGAACAAATGCCAAAGTTAATGGAAACTAAAAAATTAGCTTGGGCATTAGATGAATATGATGATATTCACAAAATTCTAAATATGAATACAGTTTATAGATTAAATACAGCTGTTGAAAATGATAATATTAAAGATGTTATTATGTTAGAGGAAGCTTTACACGAAAAGAAAATAGCAAATATAGCAGATGATATTGCAAAAAACAGAAACATAAAAATGATATTAATTGCAGGTCCATCATCATCAGGAAAGACAACTTTTGCACAAAGATTAGGACTACAATTAAGAATTAATAGAATAAAACCAGTAACAATATCAGTAGATAATTATTTTGTCGAAAGAGACCAAACTCCTATAGATGAAGATGGAAAATACGATTTTGAAAACATAGAAGCAATAGATTTAGATTTATTTAATGACCATTTAACAAAATTATTAAATGGTGAAGAAATAGAAATGCCTGAGTTTGACTTTCATGTTGGAACAAAAAGATACAATGGAAAAAAATTAAAATTAGAAAAAGACGAAGTATTAGTAATAGAAGGAATACACTGTTTAAATGATAAATTAACAAGTAGCATACCTAAAGACCAAAAATACAAGGTTTATATAAGTGCATTAACAGTACTAAATATGGACAGATATAACAGAATATCATCAACAGATACAAGACTAGTTAGAAGAATAGTAAGAGATTATCAATTTAGAGGATATTCAGCAAAACAAACAATTGCAACTTGGTATATGGTAAATAGAGGAGAAGAAAAAAATATATTTCCATATCAAGAAAATGCAAATGTAATATTTAATACATCACTAATTTATGAATTAGGAGTACTAAAAAATATAGCAAAACCATTATTAGAAGAAATTACTCCAGAAGAACCGGAATATGCAGAGGCTAAGCGTTTATTAAATATGCTTAAATACTTTAAAAGCATACCAGCAGAATATGTGCCAGCAAATTCGTTAATTAAAGAATTTGTTGGAGGAGGAAATTTTAAATATTAATAATTGCTATAATAAATATATCAAAGAAATGTAATAAATATTGCAATAGAGATATCAAGGAAAAACTGAAAGATAATTATATTTATATCTAAAAAAAGGATGAAGTAAGAATGGAACAAAGAAACTTTACAGAAATAGACGAAGAATTCGTATGTGAAAACTGTGGAAAACAGGTACCAAAATTAGGATATTCATGTAGGAATCATTGTCCACATTGTTTACACTCAAAACACTTAGATAAAAACCCAGGAGATAGGCAAGAACAATGTCATGGAGACATGGAACCAATTGGAATTGAGATTAATAACAAAAAAGGATATGTTATCATCTTTAAATGTAAAAAATGTGGAATGATTAGAAAAAATAAAGCTGCAAAAGATGATAATATGGATATAATTGTGAATTTAGGGACGCGGACGAAGTAAAAAAATATAATAACCTTTTATAAAAACTAACTGGGTGTGACAAAAAGGGTCGCCCCTCTTGTCACACTTCTCTATTTAAATTGCCATTTGTAAAATCTTTTCCTTCAAAGCGACTTCCAGATTTAACAACAGATATAATGTTATTCATTTCATCAATTGATTCATCTAAAATATCAATTCTTGCAAAATTTATAGCAAAGTCTTTTGTTGATATAGATGTAGTTTTACTGTTGAAAATAGTTGTTACTGTTTGGATATTGTCTGGTAATATTCTAAATTTCATATTTAATCTGTCTTTTAAATAATAACTATTATCAGTTTGACATAGTTGTTTACATTCAGGGTAACAACCGTCAGTTTCTCCTAACAAGCAATAATTCATATTCATTAAAGGGATTTTACCATATACAATAAGTTCTTTTTGTAAATAATTATAATCGCATAAATCTAGTACAGATTTTTTATCTAATTCTGGTGAAATGGTATATTTGCTTATTCCTAGCTTTTTTAATTCTAATACAGTTTTATTATTAAATACATTAAAAGTGTAATTAGCAATAATTTTAAAATGTTTATTTAAATCTTCAAACAAATCATTTAATAAATGGATATTACCAATATTTGAAACGACAAATCCTTTAATATTGTATTTGCTTACAGATTGTTCTATATTGTTATATATTAGGTTTCTGTAATTTATTTTTTTTATTGTAGGAAGATAAATGTATGTATCAAATTTTTTTGTTAAGGTTTTTAAAGTGTTTTCATATTTTTTTGTAATAAAATATTTCAAAGGAATATATAAATTGTCAACTGTATCTAGCTTTGAATAGTCAAAATCAGTGTTGATAATATTAAGTAATAAAGAAATTTTTGTAGAGTTATCTTCAAAGTTGATATTGTTTTTTGCAAAATTTCTCATATCTTCAATTGTTTGATTTGTTGAGTTTTCTTTTAAGTTGTCTTCTGAAATTGTATTATGATTTCTATGTATTTTAGAAATAGCATAACTTTCAATATGTTCTAAAGCTGTTCTTCGTAATTCGTTTAAAGAACTTAGTTTAGGTAAAAAAAGGTTATTATCTAAATCAATATCAATATTCTTAAATTGATAAGGTGTTGAAGATGTTTTAGATAATTGTTTTATTATAGTTTCTTTATCTAAAGGTCTATTTTTTGCTTCAATTGGTACAAAGTCTAGTTGACAGCTAATATTTAAATCTTTATATAATTCTAAATCACAAGCACTTTTTACAGTGATAGAAATTGGTTTTCCTTTTTTTATTGTTACTTTGCAATTTAATGAGATTTTTTTATTTTCATTTTTATAACTTTCTTTTGCTTTTAACAATAATGCTTTAGAAGATATTTTATAAATTTTATCTCCTAAATTGATATTTCCTTTCATTCTACCAATTGTGACAGTTTGACCAATTTTAGTTTTTGTGATGTTTTTAGCATCTTCCATTAATTCAGATATTGTGTAACTTCCTTCTTCATGTTCTAAAGATATAGTATCTCCAAGTTCTATGTTTTCATTTAATTTTAAAGTTATAAGTCCCTTTATTTTGTTATATTTTTGAACTATTCCCAAAAATAATCCCATATTGTTAGGTTTTTCTTTGAAAACAAGTTCTTTATTAGGCTCTTTTTCTAAATGTCCACAAGATGACATACCACGATTAAATACTTGCATTAGTTCTTTTTTATCATTATCATCAATAATATATTTTTGACCAGATAGTGCCAAATCAATATATTTACGATATATTTTTGTAACTGTTGCTACATACTCAGGTGATTTCATTCTTCCTTCTATTTTTAAACAATTTATTTCTGTGTTAATAAAGAATGGAATATATTCTAAACCGTATAAATCTCGTGGACTAAGTAAGTGACCAGAATTTATCTCTTTATCATTTTCTAATAATTTATAGGGAAGTCTACAAGGCTGAGCGCATTTTCCACGATTACCTGAACGACCACCAACCATACTTGAAAATAGACATTGTCCAGAATATGAAACACATAATGCTCCATGTATAAAGCATTCTAATTCTATGTCGGAGTTTTTTCTAATATATTCAATTTCATCTATTGATAGTTCTCTGGATAAAACAACTCTTTTAAATCCTAATTTTTGTAATTCTAATACTCCATTTAGGTTGTGAATTGTCATTTGAGTACTTCCGTGAATAGCTAAATCGGGAAAGTTTGTAATTAGTTTTTTAGCCAATCCTAAATCTTGTACTATAATAGCATCTATTCCAAATTCATAAGCTTTTTTTGCTAATTCATAAGCATCACTAAATTCAGAGTCTTTTATTAAAGTATTTAAAGTTAAGTTTGTTTTTACTCCTCTTAATTTTGCGTATTCGATTGCTTTTTGTAAGTTTTCTAAATCGAAATTGTTAGCAAATGCTCTTGCACTAAATGAGCTAGAGCCAAAATATACACTGTTAGCTCCATTTTGAACTGCAGCTTTTAAACATTCAAAGTCACCAACAGGTGATAATAATTCAATCATGATTAGCCTCCATTTTTCTACAAAAAGTATTATATCATAAAATGAAAAAATGTCATAATTAAATTTTAAGCGATTGTTATAACAACAATTTAACAGTAAGGTTATATAATTTCCATAAAAATATTGACAAAAAAGTTAATGTTCGATAAAATTAATAAAACAAATGAAGGAAATGAATAGAGAAAAAAGAAAAAATGAATAATATAGTAAACTTTGAAACCATTGAGACTGTACACACACATATACACACACACAGGTAATTTAATAAAAATAAATAGAAAAGCATTAATGAAAATGCTTTATTAATCATAGAAGATAATAATATAGTACTTAACTAAAAAGTATTACATTAGTATCTTCTATTTTGTTACTAAAATATCTCACTAATAGTTAGTGTACTAAAAATAAGATATTATATAAAATAAAATGAATACAAAGTAAAGAAATAAGAAAAAATATATAAAATAAAAACAAAGGGAGATAAAAATGCAAGAAAAAGGAATAACGCTAATAGCACTGGTAATAACAATTATAGTACTTTTAATTTTGGTAGGAATAAGTATAGTGATGTTAGTAGGAGAAGACGGAATAATGACAAGAGCAACATGGGCAAAATGGCTAACAGAATACAGAACTGTAGAAGAGGCTGAAAGGCTTTATGAAATAGATGAGAATATGAAAGAATATGGGGATATAAATAAAAAAGTAACATCAAGAGCAGGAGAAGAAAGAACATCAAGTGAGGAAGGAGACAGACAAATAGAAAAAAATAAATATGCAATAACAAGCGAAAAGATAACAGTAGAAAGTGGAACAACATTAGAAAGTACAATAAAAGAAATAAATGGAGAAAATTATGTAAGTGAATTATATAAAATAGATAAAGAAAAATTAAAAATAAAGGATGTAAAAAAAGAATATGCACTAGATGTTAAAAATGGAAAAATATATGATATTAAAGGACATAAAAGAGGAAGGACAACCTATCATGTACCAGAAATAGGAGTAAAAAATGGAACAGTAGTCGAAATAGAAGATACAGAAGCACCAAACAATTTTACAATTGATGCAAAGTATAACGAATATAAAGAATAATTAGAAGTAAAAGTTGGAGAAGTAAAAGACAATCAATCAACAACATTTAGATATGAATATCATATAAAAGAAGTAACAGTAAATGAGGAAACAAATGAAATTACAGAAACAGCAACACCAGAGATAATAAAAACAACTACTGAGAATAACTATTATAATGAAGAAATAGGAAATGGAACATATAAAATTTATGTAATAGTTTATGATGATGCTGGAAATAGCAGAAAGTCAGACAATGAAGAAACTGTAACAATAGAAGCACTAGAACAAGTAACGACAATAGATTCACTAACAATAAATGACCCAATAGTAGTAAAAATAGGTAATACAGTAACAGTAGAAGTAATAAAAAATCAAGGAACAGACAATGAAATAAAAGTAAGTAATAAATCCTTTAATTGGAGCATAGCAGATAATAATGTAGCAACAGTAAATCAAAAAGGACAAATAACAGGACAGACAAACGATGGTACTACAACAACTGTTACAGCAACATTAAAGTCAGATACAACACAGGAAATAACAGCAACAGTGGAAGTAAAAAATTTAATAACAGATATATGGACTAAAGAAGATTTAAAACAATTTAGGGATGAAGTGAATAGTGGAAGTAATTATTCAGGATTAGAAGTAAATCAAAGGGCAGATATAGAATTAGGAAGAGAAGAATGGCAACCAATAGGGATAAATCGAAAGTTATCATTTATGGGTTCATATAACGGGAATGATAAAAAAATAACAGGTTTATATATAAATACTTCTGAACCAAATCAAGGTTTATTTGGATATGTAAGAGGAGGCATGGAAATAAAAAATGTTCATATAGAAAATGGAGAAATAACAACAACAGCACATACAGCGGGAGGAATAGTAGGATATGGAAATAATATAGAATTAAGTAATTGTACTTTCTCAGGAAGTGTTACAACTACTGGAAAGGATAGTTATAATGAGGGACTTGCAGGAGGAATTATAGGAATCGCATATGCAGGAAAATATAATAAAATAAGTAATTGTATAAATAATGGAGTAATTACATCAGATTATAATTCTTGTGGTGGAATAGCTGGTGCAGTTGTTAACGGAAAAATAAAATGGTGTATTAATAATGGCGAAGTAGTAGGTTACAATAGATTTATAGGAGGTATATCTGGAGTTATAGGCGATAAAGCCTATGCATCAAGTGTACAAGTAGAAAAATGTATAAATTATGGAAAGATATCAGAAAAATCAAGTAATGCATCTGCTGTATCTGGAATGGTTGGATGTTCATTTTGGAAAGGGATAATACAAGAATGTGGAAATATCGGAAATTTAATATGTGAAGGAGAATATTCAAGTGGAGGCAAAAAAAGTTATACAGGAGGAATAGTAGGTTTATTATATAGTGGACATGTCATAAAACAGTGTTATAATATAGGAACAATATCAGCCCAATTAAATGCAGGGGGAATAGTAGGATGGCGTTATAGTGGAAATGTAGGAAACGATTGTTATTACTTAGAAAATAATACAACAGTAAAATCAGGAAGTGTGACGAAAAGTGGAATAGAATCATCTGAAACTGATATTAAAAATTTAATTAATGTTGATATATGGAGAGAATTTTTAATACAAGATAAAACACCTAATGTTAATAAAGGATATCCAATATTTAATTGGCAGTAGGAGATAAAATAATTTTCTTATATTTTCATTATAAAACCATTAACTAGTAACAATAAAAGTAACTATTCAGCTGTTATAAAAAGTTAAAAGAAATATATAAATAAGAAATTTTCGTCAATCGCTTGGGGAGTTCACTTTTCGTAGAAATTCTAAAACATCTTTTATGGCACCCTTCCACGTCAAGCGTGAACTCTTTCCATAAAATATGTGTAAGAATTTCTACCTCAAAGTTTCTACATTTGCTCTTTCCTTAAATTTTTATTTATATATTCTCCTTATACAAGTGCTTACATCTGAATAGTTACTTTTTATACTTTAACTTATGGTAATAATCTTGACAAAAAAAATGCTAATGATATAATAAAGTCGAAGAATAAGATATAAAAAAATAAAGAGTAGAAAAATATATAAACTAAAGAATTTTTGGAGGAAAAACATATGGGAAAATTAAGAAAGGTATTACTTGTCATTAGTATATTTACAATAATTACATACAGTTTATTAGGTTTGTTCAGTGTTAATTCATATGCAGTATCTCAATCAATTAGTTCAGATATAAATGGAATAAATACAAGTATATATCCAGGAATTAAAGATAAAATTAATGCACTAAAAGCAAAATACCCAAATTGGAATTTTAAAATATTATATACAAATTTAGATTGGAACGAAGTTATTTTAAACGAATATGTAGGTCATAATTCAGGACCAAGAAATATGATACAAGCAACTGGAAATTATCAAGGAGCTTGGATTTGTCCAGCATGTACATATAAAAATGGAAGTTGGAGATGTGCCTCACAAGATGCAATTAAATATATAATGGATCCAAGAAATTCGTTAAATGAGACTGATATTTTCCAATTTGAAGAACTAACAAATAATGGATACAATATAAATGTTATTAACAATATGATTAATGGAACATTTTTACAAGGACAAGCAAATGTAATTGCAAATTCAGCAAATTCTACAGGAATTAATCCATATTACATAATTGCAAGATTGATCCAAGAACAAACAAGAAAAGGAACAGTTTTAAGTAATGGTTCAAAAGGATATTATAATCCATTTAATATTCAAGCAACAGGTAATACAGACGCAGAAGTTATAACGAATGGAATTAATTATGCAAGATCACAAGGATGGGATACTTTAGAAAAAGGTATTACAGGAGGAATAAATTTCTTATCTAAAGAATATACAAAAAAAGGACAAAATACGCTATATTTACAAAAATTTGATGTTGAAAGCTCAGCAAATGGATTATACTGGCACCAATATATGCAAAATTTATTAGCTGCACAAAGTGAAGGAAATACTTTAAGAAAAACATATGCAGATATTAATGCTATAAGTTCTTCACATACATTTGTAATACCAGTGTACAAAAATATGCCATCATCACCTTGTAGTAGGCCAAATGGAAGTAGTAGTGCAACGATATCAGGAGATATTGTTATAGTAAATGTAACAGATGCTTTAAATTTAAGAAATGCACCAAATGGAACAGTAATAGGAACTTTATATAAAAATGAAATTGTTACAAGAATAGAAAAGGCAACAGCAAGAAATGGAAAAACTTATTGGGATAAAGTTAAAAAGTCAGATGGTACTGTAGGTTATGTTGCAAGAGAGACTGATGTTGATGAGGCTAAATATAAGTTGTATTTGGTACCAGTAAATGGAGACAGTGGTTCTAATTCTTCAGGAAGCTCAACTGTAAAAAAAGGTGATGTTAATGGAGATGGAAAAATTACTTCAAGTGATTATGTTTTAATAAAAAATCATATTATGGGGTCATCAATTTTAAGTGAAACTGCTAAACAATCTGCAGACTATAATAATGATGGTAATATAACAGCAAGTGATTATGTTTTAGTTAAAAATTATATTATGAGTAATTAAGGAGAGCATATAAATGAATACAAAAAAGTTAAAAAAATTTTTTATGATTATATTATTTGGATTAAGTATTTGGGTGTTTTCAAATTCATCACAAGCTGCATATGTTTCAGTAAAACCAAGTACTACTTCAGCAAGTCCAGGACAAACTGTAACTTTAACAGTTTCATCGGACTGTGTAGGAAGAGTTAATTTATCAGTATCAAATGGTTCGTTATCTGCAAATAAAGTGTGGGTAGAAGGCGGAAGTGCAACTGCTAGCATTACAATAGGAAATTCTGGAACAGCAACAGTTACAGCCACACCAGAAAATGGTGCAATGTCAAATGGAGGAGTTGATGTTCCAGTAAGTGCGACAAGCGCATCTATTTCAATAAAGACAGCATCTAATAATACTAATAATACAAGCAATCCAAAAACTACTACTAATCCAGAGCCTCAAAAAAAGTCAAGCAATGCAAACCTAAGCAATTTAGGAATAAGACCAAATGACTTTTCAGGATTCAAAGCAGGGACAACAACATACAATGTAACAGTACCAAAAAATGTAGAAGAAGTAGAAGTGTATGCAAAAGCACAAGACTCAAAAGCAAAAGTAGCAGGAACAGGAAAGAAAAAATTACAAGAAGGAAAGAATACAGCAAGTGTTACAGTTACAGCAGAAGATGGAACTAAAAAAACATATACAATTAATATAACAAGAAGTGCAACAGAAGAAAATGATGAAGATGAAGAGACAGATGATCCAGAAGCAGATGATAACAATGAAACAGACACAACTGAGGCAAAAGGATTATCAGAACTTAAAATAGGAAATTTAGAATTATCACCAACATTCAGAACAGATATTTATGAATATACAGCAAAATATATTGGAGAAGATACTAAACTAGAGGTTAGTACAATAACTACTGAAGATGATTACACAATAGAAGTAACAGGAAATGAAGACTTAAAAGAAGGAGAAAACATTATTACTATTTTAGTATCTGATGCAGAAGGAAATAATGTAGCAACTTATCAAGTAACAGTAAATAAGTCATTAGCACAAGAAACATTACCAGAAAATCAAGATGAAAATGGAATGAAAATTTTAGGAATAGTTGTTGGAGTTGTTATAGTATTAATAATTATTTTTCTAATAGTTAGACATAGAAGAAATAAAAAATGGGAAGAAGAATATTCAACACCATTTTCAACATTAAATGATGATGATAATATATATAAAAATCAATTAGAAGATTTTGATGAAAATATGAAGCCTACTAAAAGAAAAGAAAATAGAGATAGTCGTCAAGATAAAAAAGCAGCAAAAGAAGAATATTTAAATAACTTTAATTCAAATAATGATGAATATCCAGAATGGCAAGAGGAGAAAGTAAGGAAAAGAAGAACTAAAGGAAAGAGATTTAAATAAAACTGAAAAGAACTCCAAAGAATAGGAGTTCTTTTTGTGTTAATTAGGTATATAGATTAGCAACATCCGCCTCTATTACCACCACAACAACAACAGATTAATAAGATAAGGATTATAATCCAACAACAGTCGTCACCAAATCCGAATCCACCACAACCTCTATTTTCTGGCATAGTCTAGACCTCCTTCCATTAATGAAATATGTTCTTCTTTTGTTGTTTCCTTTGTATGATATATAATATGAGTAAAATAAAAATGTGTTACAAAATTGAAAATGAATTTTATTAAATATTACTTATAATATTAATTACTACGTTAATATAAAATAACTTGTAAAAAAATAGAAAAAACTATTGTAAAAAAAGTCGATTTATAGTATGATTTAAATATATTAATTCAAAAGAGGAGGAAAAAAATGAGAAAAACATTAAAAATACTAGTATTAGCAATTATAATAGCAACACTTTTTACTACTACTAATGTATTTGCAGCAGAAAGTGGAAAAACTTTAACAAATATAAGTGTAACAACTGAACCAAAGAAAAAAGAATATGCAGAAAATGAAAAATTTAATCCAGAAGGAATGGTAATTACAGCTACATATAGTGATAACACAAAAAAACAAGTAACTAACTATACATATTCTCCAAACACATCTTTACAAATGAGTAATAAGGAAATATTAATTTCTTATACAGAAAACGGAGTAACCAAAACTGCTTCACAGAAAATAACTGTAAAATCAGCATTGAAAGGATTAATATTAAATAAGACAGATGTTACACTATCTTTAAATAGTCTCCAAGCTTTGTCAGTATTTGTAAAAGCTAATCCAAATGGTGCAACATTACCTAAACTTGTTTGGTCAAGTAGTGATCCAAAGATTGTAAATGTAACACCAGATGAAACAACTACAACTGCAATTTTTAAACCTGTTTCAGCTGGAAAAGCTACTGTAACTGTAAAGACAGATGATGGAAAATATTCAGCAACTTGCAATGTAACAGTTAAAACTGAAGGATTAGAAACGGTTGCTGTAAATGAAGAAAAAACAAAAAATACTACTACAGAAAATAATAAAGCTACAACTAGTAACACAAGTGCAAAAAATACAAACAAAAACACTAATACAGATAATACCGCCAAAAAAGCATCAGCATTACCAAAAGCAGGATTACAAAGTTGTATAGCAATTATATTCGTTATAGCAATTGTTGCTTTCGTTAGTTATAAAAAATATGATAATTACAAAGATATTTAAAATATGATTTATAAAAAATAAAATAAATCTATAAGAAAGAACCCGATAAGAGTAAAAATATTCTTATCGAGTTTTTATTTATATATTTATCTTATTTACAATTGCTCACCTATAAATAGTTACAATTTCGACAAAAAAATTATTTTGTTCGCTTTTTTAATACAAGAAATTGTGATACAATTTGAACAACAAAAGGAGAGAATAAAGGATGTCAAGTAAATCAAAAAAAGTAGGAGAAATATTTAGTGATTACAACACAAATTCAAATATAAAGTATGCAGAAATAGAAACATTAAACGTAATAAAAAAAACAAACACACTAGAAGTAATACTTTATTTTGATGAATACATAGAAATAAAAGAAATTTGGTATTTTGAAAAATTCCTAAAAGAAAGATTCCAATTCAAAACCATAAATATAAAAATAAACTATCATGAAAAAGTAGAAAAAAAATCAATAGATAGTGAATGGAAAAACATAATCGCATATATGGCACATAAATATCCATTAACAAAACCAATGCTACTATTAAAAAGTGATATTGAAGTAAAAGAAAAAGAAATTATCGTAAAAATGCACATAAAAGGTGCAGACTTCTTAAAAGCCAAAAAAACAGACTTAGAACTAGCAAAAGTTTTAAAGAATCTATTTGAAAAAGAATATAAAATAGAACTAATAGAAGAAATATCAAAAGAAGATATCAAAAAAATAAAAGAAAATCTAAAAAAAGAAGAAGAACAAATAATATCAAAAATTGAAGAAGAAAACAGACAACATATTGAGGAAAAAGAGGCAGAAGTTCCAGAATATAGAGATGACAATTATATGCCACCAACAGATTTAGAAGGTTATATACCAGAAGATAGCGAATTAAGTGAAATTCAAGATGAACTTAGAGAAGAAATGCACATTAAAGAATACATTATAGGAAAACCATCAAAAGCAAAAGAAAATCACATAAAAATAAAAGATATCACAGCAGATAATGGAAAAGTAACATTAGAAGGAAGAATTGTAACCTGTGAAGTACGAGAGACAAAATCAGGTAAAGGAATGATTATTTTTGATTTATACGATGGAACAGGAACAATCACATGTAAATCTTTTGCAAAAGATATAACAGAAGGACAAGAAGTTACGGAAAAAATAAAAAATGCAAATGCAATTAAAATAACGGGAAAAGCAGGATTAGACACATACGCAGGAGATGTAACTGTAATTGCAAATACAGTTATAGCAACAGATGCAGAAGTGCCGGAATTGCCAACAGAAGACGAAATAGAAGATACACCATTAATACTTGGAACTTCACAAAATATAGTAGAAGAATTAGTTAAAGTAGAAGATTTAGGAGTAGATGACGGAAAAGTTGCATTACAAGGTGAAGTAATATATTCAGAGGATAGAACATTAAAATCAGGAAAAACATTATTCAGTTTTGATTTATATGATGGAACAAGTACAATTACTTGTAAAGCATTTTTAGATAAAGACAAAGCGAAAAGAACCATGAAAAGAATTCAAAAAGCGCCAGGAATCAAACTATCTGGAACAGCACAAATGGATACTTTTTCAGGTGAATTAACAGTAATGGCAAATACAATTATTGAGACAGAAGGAATAAAAAAAGAAATAAGAAAAGATAATGCAGAAGTAAAAAGAGTAGAATTACATATGCATACACAAATGAGCCAGATGGATGCAATGACTTCTGCAACAGATTTAATTAAAAGAGCGATGAAATGGGGAATGAAATCAATTGCTATTACAGACCATGGAGTAGTACAAGCTTTTCCAGAAGCACATAAATTACTTGGATATGACAATCCAGATATGAAAATTATTTATGGTGTGGAGGCATATTTAGCACCAGACAAAAACGCAATTGTAACAAATCCAAAAGGACAAGATATAGACACAACTTATTGTGTATTAGACTTAGAGACAACAGGATTTTCAGCAACAACAGAAAAAATAACTGAAGTTGGAATTATGAAAATACAAAACGGAGAGGTATTAGATCAATTCAGTTGTTTTGTAAATCCTGAAAAGCATATTCCGCAAAGAGTATCAGAAGTAACAAATATTACAGATGATATGGTTGCAGATGCAGAAACCATTGATAAAGTATTTCCAAGAATTTTAGACTTTATTGAAGGGTCTGTTTTAATTGCCCATAATGCACCATTTGATATGGGATTTTTAAAGCAAAATGCAAAAAACTTAGGATATGAATTTGATTATACATATATAGATACTCTAAGTTTAGCAAAAGATTTATTTCCAGATTATAAAAAATACAAATTAGGAAAAATTGCAGAAAATTTAGGAATTAAAGTAGAAGTAGCACATCGTGCATTAGATGATGTTGATACAACAGTTAAAGTATTTAATGTTATGATGAAAATGCTAAAAGAAAGAGGAGCAAAAAAGGTTGAAGATATTGATGAAGTTAGTAGCACAGAAGAAGCAAAGAAAGAGGCATATAAAAAGTTAAAGACTTATCACGCAATTATATTAGCGAAAAACTATGTAGGATTACGCAATTTATATAAACTAGTTTCATATTCACATTTAGATTATTTTTATCGTAAACCTCGTATTTTAAAAAGTTTGCTTCAAAAGTATTCTGAAGGACTAATTTTAGGAAGTGCTTGTGAAGCGGGAGAATTATACCAAGCAATAGAACTTGGAAGAACAGATGAAGAAATTGAAGAAATTGCAAACTTCTATGACTATTTAGAAATTCAACCAATAGGAAATAATCAGTTCTTAGTAAGAAATGAAGTGGTAAAAGATGAAGAAGGACTTCGTGATATAAACAGAAAAATAGTTGAATTAGGAGAAAAACTAAACAAGCCAGTAGTTGCAACTTGTGATGTGCATTTTATGGACCCACAAGATGAAATATATAGAAGAATTTTAGAAGCAGGTCAAGGATATGATGATGCAGACAATCAAGCACCATTATATTTGAGAACAACAGAAGAAATGCTAGAAGAATTTAGTTATTTAGGAGAAGAAAAAGCATATGAAGTAGTTGTAACAAACACAAATAAAATTTCAGATATGTGTGATAGAATAAGCCCAATTTCACCAGAAAAATGTCCTCCACATATTCCAGGTTGTGAGCAAACAATTAAAGATATTGCATATTCAAAAGCACATGAATTATATGGGGATCCATTACCTGAAATTGTACAAACAAGATTAGATAAAGAGTTAGACTCAATTATTAAAAATGGATTCTCTGTTATGTACATTATAGCTCAAAAATTAGTATGGAAGTCAAATGAAGATGGTTACATAGTAGGTTCTAGGGGATCAGTAGGATCATCTTTTGTTGCAAATATGACAGGTATAACAGAAGTAAATTCACTACCAGCACATTATAGATGTCCAAATTGTAAATTTTCAGACTTTACAGATTATGGATATAAAAACGGATTTGACTTACCAGATAAAGAATGTCCTAAATGTGGTCACAAATTAGATAAAGATGGAATGGACATACCATTTGAAACATTTTTAGGATTTAATGGAGATAAAGAGCCTGACATAGACCTAAACTTTTCAGGAGAATATCAAGCAAAAGCACATAAATATACAGAAGTAATTTTTGGAAAAGGAACAACATTTAAAGCAGG
The DNA here is from genome assembly GCA_947572725.1 of uncultured Clostridium sp. Lineage (GTDB taxonomy): Bacteria > Bacillota > Clostridia > TANB77 > CAG-508 > CAG-269. Next base: position 20,483 of record CANPDB010000035.1, read on the forward strand.
GACAATAGGAACAATAGCGGATAAAACAGCATTTGGATATGTGAAAAAATATTATGAAGAAAGAAATATACCAATAAATAGAGCAGAAACACAAAGAATAGCAGCTGGATGTACAGGAATAAAAAGAACAACAGGTCAACATCCAGGGGGAATTATAGTTGTACCAAAAGGAAGAGAAATTTATGAATTTTGTCCAGTACAACATCCAGCAGATGACCCAAAATCTGATATTGTAACAACACATTTTGACTATCACTCAATAGATCAAAACTTATTAAAATTGGACATTCTAGGGCACGACGATCCAACAATGATTCGTATGTTACAAGATATTACTGGAAAAGATCCAACAAAAGTACCTTTAGATGATAAAGAAACAATGTCTATTTTTAGTTCAACAGATGCATTAGGTGTAACAAAAGAACAAATCCATTCAGAAGTAGGAAGTTTTGGAGTACCTGAATTTGGAACAAAATTTGTAAGAGGAATGTTAGTAGACACAAGACCAAAAACATTTGATGAACTAATCAGAATATCAGGTTTATCACATGGTACAGATGTGTGGCTTGGAAATGCTCAAAGTTTAATAGAAGCAGGAACAGTAACACTTCAAGATGCAATATGTTGTCGTGACGACATTATGATTTATTTAATAAAAATGGGATTGCCACCAAACCCAGCATTTAAAATAATGGAGACAGTTCGTAAAGGAAAAGCATTAAAAGACCCAGCAAAATGGGAAGAATATAAAGCATTAATGAAAGAACATAATGTACCAGACTGGTATATTAAATCTTGTGAAAAAATAAAATATATGTTCCCAAAAGCCCATGCCGCAGCATATGTAACAAATGCTTTTAGAATTGCATGGTTTAAAGTACATGAGCCTTTAGCATATTATGCATCATATTTTTCGATAAGAGCAGACGAATTTGATAGTGACTGTATGATTTTTGGAAAAGAAAAAGTAAAAAATAAAATGAAAGAAATTGATTTGCAGGGAAATAACGCAACAGCAAAAGATAAAAACATGTATGCTATATTAGAATTAGTTTTAGAAATGTATGAAAGAGGATTTGAATTTTTACCAATGGATTTATATAAATCTCATTCAACTAAATTTTTAGTTGAAGATGGAGCAATTAGGCCACCATTAAATAGTATACCAGGACTTGGAACAGTTGCTGCCTTAGGAATAGAAAAGGCTAGAGAAGAAGGAAAGTTTATGTCTATTGATGATTTGAAAATTCGTTCTAAAGTTGGAAATTCGGTTACAGATTTACTTAAAAATTATGGCTGCTTAAATGGTATGAGTCAAAGTAATCAAATGAGTTTATTTGGGTAATAAAATTAAAACAGGGCAAAGTGTAAAAAAAATACCACTTCGCCCTGCTTTAACTTTTAAGATTAGATAAAAAACTTAGAATTATAGTAGAACTTTAGAAATAGGAAATGCATAAATATAAAAACTTTCTTTTATGTCACCTTCTAATATAGAAGTAACTCGCTTTATCTGAAAGTAGATACCGTCAAACTCGATAGTGCAAAAAGCAGCCGATTTACCACAATTTTCAAAAATTTCATCTGGAACAAAAGAAAACTGTGAGTCTTCTTTAGAAGAGTTTACTACTGAAATAACTTCTTCGAGTTCTTCCAGATAATACATTGCACTGGCTTTTTTATCTTCATTCCTTTGGGTTACAACTGCATCATCAGAAAGACTACGGGTTCTGATGAAAGCAGTGATTGCATTTTTCCGCTTTTGTAAAGTTTCTAAAGTTTCTGTAGATGTGTTTCCCATATTGATCATCCTTTCTTAAGTAATTTTCATTAAAAATGAAAATTAAAATCTAAACTAGTGTTACAACTAAATTATAACATATTTAACATAAAATAGCAATTTTAATTAATTATGATATCTAATAAAAAAATATAGACACCTTTACATTTTATGTAAAGTATGTTAAAATATAGGCTCTGCATTATTTTAAGTGGGTAACTAGGATTAAACACAAATATCTAGTTTTC
>CANPDB010000036.1 GCA_947572725.1 uncultured Clostridium sp.
AAGAGCTGCTTAGTACCTAATCAAAAAATGTCCAATTTTTTGGGTTCAGTACACTCTTGCGACTCTAATAAAATTCTTGGTTGCGGGAGATGGACTCGAACCATCGACCTTCGGGTTATGAGTTTTTATTTAGTTTCACTATTTGCAAATAATTTCATTAATATTATCTAATAACGGAAAGAAAGATCACAGTCTTTTGAAAAAGTATATAATAGTTTGCCTTTTGTATTTAATTCATTATCAAATATTAAAATGACAGGATTTTTTTGCTCAATATTAGATATTTTATTAAAGTATTCAAAATAGTTACAATAAACTTTTTTCTCTTCATAATTAGAAAAAAACTATAAAGATTTTTCATTTGCATAAAAATACTTATAAAACAAGAACTTTTGAAATTCTTTTTCTCTAGAACTAAATCTAAAAATCTTTTTATTAGCATTTCCATCAAATTTATTATTATATTTGTCAATTTCATTAATAAACGAAAAGCAACCTTCTAATTGTGTTATTCTTCCTTCTTTATCATCAATATAAAACTTCCCATTTCTATATAGATGATATGCCATAGATCGAATTCTTTTATAATATATATGATTTATATTAACTTTTTTATTTACGATTAATCCTGTAACAGATTGTCTAGAACATTTATATATTAACCTAGTTTTTTCGAATTGATTTCAAATCCATTTTTTATGATAATTTTGTTTAAATTTTTATAAAATCGTTTATAATTTTTTAAAATATTCTTATCGTTTGTTGAAAATGTTAAATCATCAACATATCTTGTATAATATAAACAATATTTCCTAGCAAGTAGTAGTAATTTATAATCTAGTACATTACAAATTAAATTATTTATAATTGATGAAGTAGGTGCACCTTGTGATAATTTCCAATCATAACATACCAATTGTGCAATAACTGTTCAAACTTCAGCGAGTAATTCAAAATACTTATTTTTTTCAAATTTTAATTATTCCTTAAGGGCTTCTTCATCTGTTATCTCATATTTACATCTCTGGATTAAAATAATCCGAATCAATTTCTTTAATCTCATAAGTTGTAGCAATCCTAGTTCCCAAATTATATTTTATCATTAATTCTACTAACTTTTGTCCATCTATTAAAATAATAGACTTATTAATTTTATTCAAATAATTGATTACTGTTTTATCAAAATCAGAAGTCGTTATAAATACACCTTTATTTGTTTCACCTTCCATAGAAGCAGCAAAATTTTTAACATCATTTATCCCAACTTTATTTTTATATCTTTTAGCTTGTACATATATCGTATCTAATCCTAAAACATCCTGTTTTATTATTCCATCAACTCCATTATCATGAGATTTTTTTGTTACAAAGCCTTCGCCATATCCCATAGCCTCAAGCAATTCTACTACAACCTTTTCAAAAAAATATGGATTATTACTAAATATATTTTCCAATATTTCTTTTCCTAAATTTTCATTCAAATTATTAACAATATCTTCAATATTCTCGACTGGAGTTTTATTTTCTGCTTTATTCTTTTTACTCTTATTAGAAGAATGTTTTTCTACTACATTTGGATAATGTTGTTGCAAATATTTTAAATTTAATTTTTCAAATTCATTTGATTCTAATAGATTTAATCCTTCTTTAGTTATAACATGTATTCCTCTTGAAACACTTGTTAATAATCCTGCAATTCTTAAGTAATATATTGCCCAATGCAATCTATCTTCTATAACAAAAGCATTTCCTTTTGGAGTCATTCTAGACAATTGCTCATCTGAAAAATCGTATGAAGACATTACAGTATTTTTTATCTCTTTTGCTATATGTTCCTTCCCATCTCCACAAAATTTTAAAACTGGTTTCATAAATTCATCAAATCTTGGTATATCTGTATTACTCATATTTTAATTCCTCTATTCTTTATATATTTATTGTGTATTATATCATAAAAAGTCATTTTTTTACAATTTTATTTAACATCCCCTTGTATTCTTCCAAAGATTAAAAATCTCCTCAGTCTTCTGCTCATCATTAACAACACTCAAAATTATCTGCTTCGCCTCTCTTTGCTTCATCTTACTATCCATAAAATCATATAACCCCTTCAATCGTGTATTATGCATAGATTTAGGATATTCACCACTATGTTCTGGATTCTTAACCTTATTTGCCAATTCAACTAATTTTTGAATATATTCTTTATAATCAAGATCTTGATTTTTCTTCAACAATATTAATTCATTTAGCAATTCCGACATTTTGCTATAATATCTTGGATTTAAGTTTCTTTTATTTATAATTGTTGATGCTATATTAGTTTCAATAGTTAATGCAACTGCTTTTTTATTATTTCTTATTTTTTTAGGTAATGCTTCTTGTGCTTCTTCTAACCCGCTGATTGCAATTATATCTAATAAAGTTGATTCATTTAGTTTATATTGTGTTTCAGCTGAATTTGCGTTTATATAATTATCAATCATATATCTCATAGCGCTGTCATAGTTTTTTAATTCTATGTAATCTCCTGCTGATTTCATTACTTCGTCTTTAGCATCTGTATAGAATTTAACTTCTGCTTTTATTTTTTTCTTTTCTTCCTTAGTATAACCCGCCTCTGACATTTCGTCTGCAATATTTGAATAGGCTCTTACTAAGTTAGAGACCACATTATAAAATTCTATTCTTTTAGGTTCAGTTTCTTTGTAATATTCTTCTATTGAAAGCTCATTTGATACGAAGTAATGTAAAAATTCTAATGTTCCTTTAGGTTCTTCAACTGGATCGCATATTTCTTTTTAAAGTTATATATTGCATCATCTTCAAAACATTGTTCATGTGAATCGTTTTCATTGTCACTTCTTAATTTTGGATATTTTTCTTTGTCCCACATTTTTTTATATACTTCATATCTTTTTTGTTTATCTGATAAAGTAAATTCTCCATTTTTTTCGCCTTTTATAGATGATACATTTGGTGTATAAGAAGAAATTATAGCACATTTTTTAAAGTCTAATAATTGAAATATTTCCCAATATCTGCATGCATCATATATAGATTCAGCAATTAGTATTGCTGTTCCATTGCCTTCACGTAATCTTGGTATTCTTTCAAAGTCAAATATTATATCTTTTGCTATTTCTTCAAGTCTTTCACCTGAACTTGCTAATTTCTGTATTGTTAGCCATTTTTGTTTTAATTTTTGTTTTGTAAAGTCGTTTAGTCCTTGTGTTTTTATCTCGAACCATTCGTTTATTTTTTTCTCATTTTTAATAAACTGTTCTACATTTCTTAATTCATAGCATAAGTCTACTACTATGCCATCTTTTACAGCTTCACTGAATTTATAAGTATGTATGAACTTTCCAAATTTTTTTATTGTTGATTTCTTATTTTTCTTAAACAATGGTGTTCCTGTAAATCCTATAAATGTTGCATTTGGTAACAATCTTTTCATTTCTTCATGTAAATCGCCTGCTTGTGTTCTGTGACATTCATCAACAAATACATATATATCTCCTTTAGCTTCAAAATCACTTCTTTTGTATTTTTGTAACTCCTTAAAATAATCTGAATAATGTTTATTGGATTCATTATCAGATAAAGGTCCTACTTTATGAATTAATGAACAAATTAAATTTCCTACTTTATAATCATTTAAACTGTTTATTAAATCTATACAATTTTTTGCTCTGTATATATTGACTTCCCCATTATTTACAAAAACATCTTTTATTTGCTTGTCTAGTTCTTTTCTGTCTGTAAATATTATTACTCTTGAGTTATCAATATTTGATAATATCCATTTTGCAAGTAATACCATTGATATTGATTTTCCCGAACCTTGCGTATGCCACAATATTCCACCTTCATGCTTTTTTGCAAATTCTATTGCACTTCTAACACCAAAGTATTGATTATATCTTGGCACTTTTTTTACTTTTCCATCAAATAAAATAAAGTTATCAATTATATCTATTAGTCTTTCTTTTTCAAATAATGATACCATCTGCTGGTCAATTAATAGGTCTTCTTTGTTTATTAATTTATTTACTTTTTTATGCAAATCTCCTATTGCTTTATTATCTTCTATCCATTTTAAATAATATTTTGCAGGTGTTTTAGTTGTTCCATACATTAATCCTTCTGTATTATTACCTGCGATTATTAATTGGATGGTTGAAAAAAATCTTTCAATAAATTCCGGATCTTGATTGTCTAAGTTTTGCCTTATTCCTTCATTTATTGATACTGTGCTTCTTTTTAATTCAATTACACCAATTGCAATACCATTTATATAAATAACAATGTCTGGTCTTTTCACATTTTGTCCATAAATTGTGACTTCTTCCGCAATATAAAAGTCATTATTTTTATAGTCTCCATAGTCTATATAATATACTTGTTCAGTTTTTTCTCCAACTGATATATTTATTCCATTACCATATTTTAATAAATTATATACTTCTTTATTAACTTCACCAATTGGTCTTGTTTCATTATGTGCAAGGCTAACCAATTCTTGTATTGCTCTTTTTGCAACTGGTTCTGAATATTTTTTAAGTAAAAACTTTAATAGTAATTCTTCTTCAATATTTGAATTGTTTTCTCTGTCCTCATAATTACCCAAATATGTGTATTTTAATTTTTTTACAAATATTTCGTCTATTATTCTCCTTTGTGTTTTTATTTCTAATTCATTTATATTACTCATAATTCAACTTCACTTTACCTGTTAATAGGTCTTCCATTGCTCCTTTTTTTATTTGATTATATTTTTCTAATTTTTCTTTTAATATATTTATTTCGTTATCCATATTTATTAATAAGTTTGCAATTTCTTCCTGTTCCTTATAACTATTTGGTATGCTTATTTCATAATTTAAAAATTGTTTCTTTGGTAAATTAAATCTAGTTGATCCTTGTGCTATGTTTTTTGTTATGTTTCTTCCTACAGCACTTCTGAAATAATATGATAAAAATATGTTGTTTATATTTTTATTAGTTAATCTATATCCAAAACAAAAACTATTTAGATACAAGTTATCAACATCTTTGTCTAGAGTAGAACACATTGCGACTTCTTCTGGTATCTCAGAGGAAGTATTGAAGAATAAATCTCCCTTTTTTACATTATTTTGAACATTATCAAATTTGACTTTTTCAAATTTGTCATATTTTAATATAGGATTTCTTAATATATTTAAAAATGTTATATATTTTTTATCTCCACTTCCAAAGTTTGATGAATTTAAACCACTTAACCCATTAAATGTAAACCCATTTTTGTATAAGTTTGTAGTGATAAACTCTTCTTTATATCCATGTAATCTGGTTTTACCAGACATTAGCTCATTTGTTACTTCATTTTTAATTTTTTCTTTTTTTTCAATTAAATTTTGAATAGCATCAATTAAATTATCTATGTTTGAAATAACATCTGCTATTACTTTTTGTTCTTTTATATTTACAGGAAACATTATAGATGTATTTTTTGCACTACCTATAGTATATGTACCAACTGTTCCTTTTCCTGATGTAGAAAATATTTGATTTTGAACATATTTAGAGTCAAACATATAAAATAGAAATTTACCATGAATTTTATTGTTATTTTTTAGCCAAATAATATTGCCATCTTTAAAATAAAATCTATCATTATTCTTTACTAAATATGGAACACCTATTGTCCCAACTCCTGTTACTAGTAAGTCATTTTCTTTTATTCTCCCTGATATTTTTGTATATTCCTGATATAACTTTTCACTTATATGTAGTGGAGTAATTTTTTCTTTATTATGCAATGCTACAATTTCTCTTGCTCTATAAAATGGTACTCCATTTTTTGTCCAATCAGATTCATGAACTCTTTTTACTGATGTTACTTCCATTAAATTTCCAATTAATTCAGTTTGCCAATTTTCCATCCTCAATATTTTCCCTTCCTTTAAGCATAATTTAGGTTACTGTTTATACTAAATCATTAAATAACAGGAATTTAGTTTATAATTAATATCCCATCCTTTTTAAGTCTTGTAATACTATATTTTCTAAGTATGATTCCTTTTGTATTAATTCTGATAATTTATATTCATAGTTATTAACTTCTTCACAAATATCATTTGTTAGTTCATAAATAAGATTGCTCTCTTGTTCTTTAAATATATTATCAATTGCTTTAAACCATTTCTTATTTATTATTAAAGATTTTGAAGTCTCTACATTTAGTCTTTTATATTTTAATATAACTTTACTGTCTAATTCTTCTTGCAATTCTTTTATTAATTTTTTATATTTTTTCTGTGTTTTTAAATTTTCCAATAATTGATTAACAATTCTCACTTCATCATTATTTATTTCTTTTGATAAATCATTTAGAAATTTCTCACTTACTTTATCCTCATCTTTAAATAATAGCTCGTCTCCTGTATTTTCTTGTACTATTTCATCAAATTCTGAAGATAAGTAATTTAATATATTAGTTTGAGCATTTAGTTCATCATTTTCTTTACTAAAGTACTCATCTATTACTATTTGTTTAGGTAATAAATCTGAGTCAAACTCATTTTTCTTTATTTTCCCATTCTTATCTTCAGCATAAGTTAGTGTTGGAATCCACCCAGAGTCTGTAATTATATATAAATCATCTTTCATTGTCTCATTGTAATATTCTAATAAATATTCGTATGCATTATATTTATCTATTAATTCATCATTTTCAAATATTTTTAATAATTTTAATGAAATTGTATTTATTAATTCTTTTACCCTAGTTTTATTATTAATTTTTTCAAGCTTTTCTTTAATATCTTTTTTCCATGTTTCTAATTTTTTATTTAATTCTATTGTATATTTTTTTATTTCTTTAGAATCATTAATAACTTTTATAACTTCATCTTTAGATACTTTTAAATCGTAATATCCTTTTTTATCATTTTCTTTAAATAATTCATCTTTTAAATTTGGAGCTATGTTCCAATATCTATTATATTTATTTATATCTTTTTCTGGTATTCCTCCCATAAGGTGTGCCTTAATGTCTTGTTCCTTTTCTTCTTTTGAAGAATCTATGTATCGTGGAATATTTAGATTGTATCCTTCTTTTCTTATATCTTCTAATGATACATTTCTAGAATATTTTTCTTCTTCTATTCTATTTAAATAAGTATCTACAATCTTTTTTATATCTTTTTCTCTTAGTCTATTTTTGTTTCCATCTTTAACAAAATAGTTACTTGCATCAATCATAAATATACTTTTTCTTTTTGGTGCATCTTTTTTATCTAATACGATTAAACAAGCCGGTATTCCAGTTCCATAAAATAAGTTTTCTGGGAGTCCAATTATTCCTTCTATACATCCACTCTTAATTAATTTCTTCCTTATAGTTTCCTCTATTCCTCCTCTAAATAGAACTCCATGAGGTAATATTATTGTTCCTCTTCCATGCTTTTCATTCATTGATTTTAACATGTGTAATAAAAATGCATAGTCTGCACAATTATCTGGTGGCATTCCTAATATAAATCTATTATAGTCGTTTTCTATTCCTGACATCCACTTTTTGATTGAAAATGGAGGATTTGCTACACAATAGTCAAATGTTCTTATTTTACCATTTTCTAAAAATCTTGGGTTAGTTAATGTGTTACCTACTTTAATTTGAGCAGTAGCATTTCCATGTAAGAACATATTCATTACTGCAAGTCCTGCTGTATTATTATCCTTTTCTTGTCCATATAATTCAACTTTTATATTTTCTTTGGCTTCTGCACTAGCTTTTAATAATAAAGATCCTGAGCCACATGTCATATCGTAAACATATATTGGACCTTTTTTCGCTTTATTTATACCTATTATTGCAGACATTACTCTTGATACTTCTGCTGGTGTATAGAATTGTCCTTTACTTTTTCCTGATTCTGTTGCAAATTTTTTCATTAGGTATTCATATGCATCACCTAATATGTCGTCATCATCTGCTCTATTATTACTAAAATTTAAATCTGGATTTTGAAATATTGCAACTAATCCTGTTAGTGCATCTATTAAATCTTTCCCTTTTCCTAGTTTATTTTCATCATTAAAATCTACTACATCTATAATATTTTGTAGATCGTTTTCTTCAGCAATTTTTGATAAAATTTCATTAAATTTTTCACCTATATTCTTTTTGCCTTTTAAGTTTATCATGGTTTCAAAATTGGCATCTTTAGGCACTTTAATTATAGAACCTTCTTTATTGTAATATTTATCTGTTATAACTTTCATGAATAAAACTATTAGTACATAGTCTTTATATTGTGTTGCATCCATTCCGCCTTTGCTTCTTAGTGTATTACAACTTTCCCATAGTTTGTTATATAGTTCGCTTTTCTTTACAGCCATTATTTTCCCCCTAATTAACTGTTTATTTGTCATATTTTTTATAATTATATCATATTATATTAATTTATATAATCTTTCATAAAATCATATAGTTTACTTGTTGGTAATCCTAAAATAGCATCATAATTTCCTACAATTTTATCAATATGAACACAAAATTCACATTGAACTCCAAAAGCTCCTGCTTTATCCCATGCATTACCTGTATTTAACCACTTTTCAATTTCTTTATCAGTTATAGATTTAATATATACTTCTGATAAATCACAATCTATATGCTTTGTTATCATTCCATTTAATTCAATTATAACTGCTATTCCAGTTATAATGTTTACTTTAGAATTACTAAATTGTTTTAGCATTTTTATGGCATCTTCTTTATCTTTTGGTTTTCCATATATTTTATTGTCTTTTTCAACAATTGTATCAGAGCCTATTACAATTCTATCTCCTTGTGTTTGATTCCAAACACTTTCTGATTTTCTGTATGATAATTGTTTTACTTGTTCTTCGACTGGTAATGTATTATCCATTGTTTCTTCTACTTTGCTAACTATAACTTCATAGTCTTTAATTCCCATCGACTCTAATAATTCTCTTCTCCTAGGAGATTGTGAAGCTAGTATTACTTTCATTTTTTGTATCCTTTCCTATTTCATATATATTTTACATTTTAACGCATTTTTATTTATTGATGAAGTAATTAAAAAACATTTTTATACTTTTTTAGAATAAAAATCCATTTTTTTCATATAATATAGTAGAATTGTAATATAAGTATTGACAATCCCTTATTTTAGTAGTACAATAAGTATTGTTAACTTACATCGCGGGGTGGAGCAGTTGGCAGCTCGTTGGGCTCATAAACAGAGTAGCACCGAAGAATTGCTAAAGTTCAAAGCCGTTGATAGAACACAAAAACATTGAAAATTATATATTTTGCTCAAACCTTTAATAAAACTTTTAAGCTTATTAAAACTTAATAAAAATGATTAAAATTTAAATGATAAAGGGACATTAAAGGGACAAAAAAAGCACAATATTTAATGAAACATCGCGGGATGGAGCAGTTGGCAGCTCGTCGGGCTCATAACCCGAAGGTCGAAGGTTCGAGTCCTTCTCCCGCAACCAATTCGGAAGTTTTTACCTAAAGGGATGTCCCTTTAAGTGTAATTTTTAATACAGAGATTTTACCATAAAAAGTAAAGTCTCTTTTTTTCATTTATAAATACTTTCATACTTTATAATTTGCCCTTCAGCAAAATTTAAAGAGATAGTGTAAAGTAATCTATGAAAAAAAGAAATATGGGAATAATTTCCATAAACTATCAGAAAGCACATTGAAAAGTTAAAAATATACAGAAAAAATACATGATAAAAACACTTCTACTGCTAGAATTGTAACGATATTTAAAGATATGGAGGTGCATAATATGAGTAAAAAAGAACACCCCAATTATTATGCAATAATACCTGCAACAGTTAGGTATGACACTAATTTAAAATATGCCGAAAAATTATTATATGGAGAAATTACTGCATTAGCCAATAAAAATGGTTATTGCTATGCTCAAAATAAATACTTTGCAGATTTATATAATGTAACAGCCGTTTCAGTTAGTAGATGGATTTCACATTTGCAAGAACTTGGATATATAGAAACAGAAGTTATAAGAAATGAAAATAAAGAAATAGTATCAAGAAATATTTATATTGTAGATATACCCTATTATCAAAAAAATCAATACCCCTATATACAAAAAAGTATAGAGGGTATTAACAAAAATGTTAAAGATAATAATATAAAATATAATATAGATGATTTATTTTATTTAATTATAAATAATAGTAATGAAATTCCAAAAGAATTTTTTGGAATCATTGACAGATTAGATTTTAATTATGATTCTTATATGCTTGAATATATGAAACAAGATAAAATTAATATGGTAAAAGATATTATATATGTTTTATATGAAATGTATAATAGTAATTTTCAATTTATATTGAAAAAGATAAATAGAGAACATTTAATAAATTTATATTTTCTGGCAGTGGATCATAAACCAGATAATTTATTAAATTATTATAAAAAATCTATCATAAATGGTAGTACAAAATGAAAAAAATGTGAATTTTATAGTTACCAAAAATATAGCAAAATTAGATTTTTTTAATAAAGAAATTTGGCATATTTTACATTACAAGAAAATGCACATATTTCAAGCATTTTATGAGATTAATGATATAGTTTTTGTAGTGGAGGTAAGTAGGCGATGGCGTAGCTATCGACTATCTTACCAACGGACAATTTATTGGTAAATTATTAGTTAGTATTGGAGGTGATAAGTGTGAGTTATTTTCCGACCAATGAAGATGAGATTTCTTTGATAAAATTTATTGCAAAATATCAGTACTTAAATGTAAGTGATGCAAAGTATTTTTTCAATAGTAGTAGGTATTATAGAAATAGAATTAAAAATTTAATAGATAAAAACTTCTTAAGAAAAATTAAGTGGATGTTAGTATTGGGTAAATCAGGAATCCAATATGTAAAATTATTAAACTTTGAATATAACAAATCAAATAAAAATGCAAAATATAGAGAAAGATTATTAAAATTAAGTAACATAGCTGCTCTTTATCATAACTGTAATACTGTTGATTTTACACCATCATTTGCAATAAAAGATAAAAGAATATTTACAACAACAGGTAGAAGATTTATAGGAATATTTGATATAAATGGATTTGAATACTTGGCTTATCAAATTCTTAGAGAACATGATAATAAATACATTCAATCTATAATTTATGATATACAAAAAGAAATGAAATATAGAAATATTATTATTTTAATAGATGATATAAATAGAATAAACTTGAATGATTTTGCTTTTGGATTAAATCGAATATTAGTCATTGAAGACAATGAGATTAACAGAGACAAATTAAAATATTTACATAGTATAAGATGGAAAACAATAATAGATAAATGTTATAAAGGAGCTTATTTATCTGAATATAGTTTTTGTGAATATACAAATAACAAAGATAAATTTATTAATACATTTTATTTTATAGATACTGAAAAGATTACAAGATTTAAATATTTTATAAAGGAGAATTCTACTAAAAAAGCAGATATTATTTGTAATACAGAGTTAGAAACAAGATTACGAAGAGAAATACCTGATGCTAATTATTGTGTGGTTGATTTGGAAAAGTATATTGATAAAGAAAGAAAATATTATTGCTAGTTGAAGAAGATTTTTGTAATATTATTTTCTGTATAAAAAATGCAACCAAATGAAAAAAAGTGGTAATATAGATATAGAAGATATCTTAAAAGGGGTTTAGATCTAAATTGGAAAAAGTGAATGATAAAATATATAACTACATAAAAAACAATGAATTAGAAATAGAAGCAATTATGAAAGAGTATAATCATTATATTTATACAATCATAAATCGTTCTTCTATTATGTTTTTAAAAGAAGATGAAGAAGAAATTATACTAGATGTGTATCTTACTTTATGGAGCAATAAAGAAAAGTTAGATATAAACAAAAGCATGACAGCTTATATAGCAGGAATAACCAAAAATCTAATTTTAAAGAAGATGAGACAACAAAAATATATAGAAAATATAGAAGATTATCAAGAACGATTAACAAGCATACAAAATATAGAATTAGATTATGTAGAAAGCCAGAAAAACAAATTGATTATTAATGAATTAGAAAAAATAAAGAAAGAAGATAGAGAAATTTTTATGGCTTATTATTATGAAGAAAGAAAAATAAAAGAAATAGCAATCATGTTAAAAATATCAGAAAGTAAAGTAAAATCAAAATTATTTAGAACAAGAAACAAATTAAGAAAAATCTTAAAAAAAGGAGGGTATGAAATAAATGGATAACAATGAATTATTAAAAAAATTCAAAATGAATGTAGCAGTAAGTAAATTAAAAAAGGAATATAACAATGAACATACCCTAAAAGAAGAAATAAAATGGAGGAGATATGCTATGAAAAGAAAATTGGTAGCAGGATTATGTGGAGGATTTATATTAATATCAGGAGTAGCATTTGCAGCTAATTATAATAAAATTGTAGAAACATTCTTTTTAGGGAAAGGACTTGATGATGCAGCACAAAATGGATATATAGCAAATCCACATATGGATTATATAGAATCAAACACAACGGCAACTGACCAAATAACAGGTATTACTTTAGATAATATCAATGTAAATGCTAAAATAGAAGATTTTTTAATGGATGACTTAAATATTAGTACACATTTTACTTTTGAAGTAGATACAAAAATAAACGAGACTTTTGATTTAGATACTTTGCGTTACATAGAATTAAAAGATTTGATTGTAACAGATGAAGAAAATAAAATATTATATTGTATGGATCAAGAAACACTAGAAAATTATTGTAAAGAAAATAATTTAGATGAGAAATATACAGAATTTAGCGATAATTATTACAATTGCGGATTAAATGCTGTTATAGTAAAACACGATAAAGAAAATGGAATTATAAACTTTACTTATAATATGTATACAGGAGACACAAGCTTTCCAAAAAGTAAGAAATTAAATTTTAAATTTACTCAAATACAATTAAAAAGAGAAGAATGGCTAGAAAATGAAAATAGCATAGTAAACTTAAAAGGTAACTGGAATATAGATTTAGATGTACCAGAAAAAATGTATAATAGACAATCAATAGCCTATAAAGTGGTAAGTTGTGAAAATTCAGATTTTCAAGTAACTAATGCTACACTTACTGATACAGGATTCGAATTTGGGATGATTATATCTAATATAGAAAGACCTGAACAACCACAAATATTAAAAAATTTATGGCAAGAATATTCAGATGGCAAAATTGATATTGATGAATTGAATAGAAGACAGAATGAAGATGAAGAAATAAGAAAAGCTTATCAAGATTATATGTTAAGACAAAGAAAGCCAGTTGCTACTTATGACTGGGAGAGTGAACCTGGATATAAAAATATAGAAAAGGTAACTTATGTAGAAAATGAAAAAGGAGAAAAATTTGAATCTACTATGAGTCCAAGTAGAAGGGCAGATGGTAATTTCATTGATGGAAATAAATATAGTTTTTATGAAACTTTTGGTTTAACCACTTATACAGCAACAGATAAATTAAAAGTAAGAGTATTATTTAAAGATAAGCCGTATATAGTAGAATTAGAGAAAGTGCATAATTAATATATATAATTAAGTAAGAAGGGAAACCTTCTTATTTTTTTAAGATAAATTTTTTCATATAGCTATTGACAAATATAATACCTAGATATACAATGTATAAAAATACATAGAATATCTAGGTATGTTTTATGACAAAGGAGGAGATAAATTTGAAAATTAGTAAAGAATTACTAAAAGGAAGCACAACCATGTTAATACTTAATCTATTAAAAGACAACAATATGTACGGCTATGAAATGATTAAAAAGCTAAAAGAAAAATCAGAGAATGTATTTGAACTAAAAGAAGGAACATTATATCCAATATTACATGTACTAGAAGAAAAAGGTTTTATTACATCTTATTGGGATGAGTCTACTGCCAAAAAAAGAAAGTATTATGCTATTACAGACAAAGGAAAGAAACAATTAAAAGAGAAGAAAGAAGAATGGAAAGAATTTAGCAATGGAATCAATCGTGTTTTAGGAGGTGTTTCATTTGCAAATTAAAGAATTTTTATATTCTGTATGTGAACAAATAAAATATAAACCAATTAGAGAAAGTATAGCAGAAGAATTAAAAAATCATATAGAAGAATCAAAAGAAAATTATATAAAAGAAGGATTAGAAGAACAAGTTGCTGAAGAAAAAGCGATAAAACAAATGGGAGAAGCACAAGAAATAGGAAAAAAATTAAATAAAATACATAGACCAAAGTTAGACTGGAAATTACTATTAATTCTTATGATATTATTATGTTTTTCTGGACTTGTAGTTCTTATTAAGTCAAGAAATGATATAGAATTATTTGGTGCAGCAGGAGAATCAATAAAAAAATTTGTAACATTTGTAATAATAGGAATAGTGGTTAGCATACCAATTTATTTTATAAATTATACAAAGATAAAGAAATACTCAAATTTACTATATTTATTGGCAACATTATCTATTATATGGGCTTTACTATTTGGAAGTTTTGTAAATGGCAAACCTTATATTTATCTTCACATTATGACAATTGCTCCAGAAATAGTTGCAATTCCACTATATATTGTATCTTTTATTGGATTTATAAGTGAATCCAAAAAAGAAAATAAAATAGAATCAATTATTTTAAAATACACAAAAATAAATATAAATATGGATTTAGTCAAAATTATTGGATTAAGCATACTTTCTTTAATTTTTTTGAAACTAATTCCATCAATAACTTCAGTTTTGACATTAGGATTAATCTATATGATTCTAGGAACAGTAAAAATAATACAAGTAAAAGAAAATAAAATTAAAAATATGATAAAATTATGGGGAACAGTAATATTAATAGGAATTTTTATATTAATTCAAATTTTAACATTTAAACCATATATATTGAATAGACTGATAGCAAGTATAAATCCAGAAATTGATGCAACAGGTGATGGGTGGATTGCAATAGAGAGAAGAAATATTATAGAATCTGCCAAATTATTGGGAGAAGCAGAAAATACAAGTAATGCAATAGATTTATTTGATGAAGGAACAAATTTCGCATTTATATCAGTATTAGCACATTATGGATGGATTGTAAGTATAGGAATTGTATTAGCAATCATTGCTTTCAGTATAAAGTTAATTTTAAATGCTATAAAAATAAAAGATAGCTATGGTAAATTACTTATAATAGGAATATCAAACATATTTATATTACAAAGTATATTTAACATTTTAATGAACTTAAACTTATGGATAGAAGCTGGATTTTATTTGCCATTTATCTCTTATGGTGGAGGAAGTTTAGTTATTAATATGATGAGTTTAACTTTTATATTAGCAATTTATAGAAGAAAAGATATAATAATGATACAAAATAAAACTTTAGTAAATCAATAACGATAAAACAAAGTCCAGTAAAATAATAATTACTGGATTTTTATTATTTTTAAATTAAAAAAATTTTAAACAAATTGTAACCTTTTTTAAAAATTTGGTATTATAGAGGTAAGATATCTAAAAAATAAAAAGGAGATTTAGATCTAAATTGAAGCAACACAAACTATTAAAAGATTATATAGAAAAAAATGAACTGAATATAGAACAAATAATTAATGATTATAGTGGATATGTTTATACCATTATAAAAAACATATCTAATCTTGAATTCAAACAAGAAGATATAGAAGAAATGATTTCAGATACTTTTTTTGTTCTATGGAAAAATGCCTACAAAATAAGTTCTTATTTGTCTGGTGTAGTAAATAATATTATGAAAAAGAAAAAAAGAGAGATAAAGGAAAATATTAACATTGAAGATTACGAAAACATTTTACAAGAACAGAATCAAGTAGACAATATCTATGAAAATCAAAATAAAATAAAAATAATGGAAAAAGCACTAGAAAATATGACAAAAGAAGATAACGACATTTTTGAATTATTTTATTATGCTGGTAAAAAAGTAAAAGAAATTGCTAAACAATTAAATATTACAGAATTTAAAGTAAAAACGAGGCTACATAGAATTAGAAAAAGAATAAAACAAATTTTAGAAAAGGAGGGATATAGGTATGAATAGTGAAGAGTTAAACAAAAATGTGCTAAAAAGGGTAAAAAGAAAAATAGCTATATCCAACTTTGAAAAGGAGGAGACAAGAATGTTCAAAAATAAAATAGGGAAAATGGTAGCAACCTTTCTACTTACAACTGGATTAACAGCAAGTGTTGTGTTTGCAGGAACAATGGTATATGAAAAAGTCTTTAAAGAACCTAAAAAATATGAATCTTATGAAGAATTAATACAAGATATTAGAGATAGTCAAGGCTCACAAGAAGTTACGAAAGAAGATGAAGTAAAAGCAGTTAATATGGAAGAAGCAATAGTTGAAGCTAATAAATTTTTAAATAAACTTGGGATTGAAAATCAAGAATTTGTTACAAAGGAATTAAAGAAAAACTATATAATGGGAGCAGAATTAGTATATTATTTTTCAACAGATACAAATCTAAATAAAGGTATTCATGTAGGAATCAATGCTGAAAATGGAAAATGTATATCTTTTGAAAATAACAATTTAGCACATTCTGGTTTTGAGCCAGACCACATAAGTAAAGAAGAAGCAACGAAAAGATCAGATGAAATATATAATTTATTTGATTTAAAAGAGAATGAATATAAAATAAATGAAATTTTAGAACCACCATGTTATTTCCCAGATAACGAAGGCAATAGTGCTGAATGGCTTGTAACATATTACAAAGTTTATGGAGAAGCATTAAATCAATTTGAAAGAGTTCAAATTATGTTTACAGTAGTAAATGGAGAGGTAAAGGTGTATAGTGCTTTTATAGCAAATGAGAATGTAGAATATAAAGATAATCCAGTTCAAATTACAAAAGAAGAAGCAGAAAAAATTGCGTTAGAAAAAGATAAGAAAATAACAGATAATGAAGTAGATTGGATTATTACAAAACAACAAATTAGACAAATTAATTCATGGATTTATTTACTAGAACAAAATGGAGGAAAATATCCTGAATTCAAAGAGGAAAAACAAGCAGATGGAAGCACTGTAAGATATAATGAATATCAAACAGTACAAAATATAGCAAGAAAAGTTTGGTCAGTTAATATTCACTATAAACAAGGAGAACCTGATCCAAACAATGAAAATAAATATAATTCTAAATCAATTTTTGTAGATGTAACAACAGGTGAAGTAATTGGTGGTGCTGATGAATCTTATTGGGATTAAATGTTTATACATAAAATAGACTGAATATAGGAGAAAAAACAAAAATAGCAGGTAATAGAACCTGTTATTTTTCGTTAAAAATCAATAAACAATTCTCCCCTATTTCTTATAAAAGTTAAAATCTTTTCTAATATAATCTTCAATTTCTGGTATTACCTCTTTTTGTGCTTCTAAAATTTCACTTGGAGGAAATGTTTTACTTGTACCAGGCGTTAGCGATAAATCTAACATAAAAGATATTTGATTTGTACTTAATCCAAAATAATTTAAAGCTACAATATTATAGACAACAATACAATATTCTATTAAAAACTCATCTTTTCCAAGAGCTTTTATTATCGGTGTTGCTATTTTTATATTTTGACAAATTTTATCTGCTAAATTTTTAAAAGCATTTTTTCCATGTCTAGCAATCCAGTAAGTAAAATAGTAATTTGGCATTTTTCTCTCCTCCCTTTATATTGTAATTGTATAAAAAGAATTTAAAAAAGTTAATGCTCAAAGAAAATTTTTTATATTTATTGTAATCATTGTATCTGTAGGTATATAAAAATTTTTTTCAAAAAATTTTAAAATTCTATACTAAAAGTGTTTAAAAACGCTTAAATATCAACGAAAAAATTTTTTTAGGCGTGCTTATTGAAATTAATAAAAAAAGGTTATAAAATTATATATGAGAAAGGATGTGATTTACAAAAAAGATTAAAAATATATAGTGTTTCAAAAAAATTTGCCCTTCCATAAGGCAGTTTATGATAAATGTGCCTAATCTATATATGGAAGTGATATAAATGAATGAAAATTTTAATGAAAAAATAGGTCTAAATGTTAGCGAAGCAGCTAATATGTTAGGAATTAGTAAAAACTTAATGAGTGAATTAATAAAGTACCCTGACTTTCCTTGTATTAAGTTTAAAAGAAGAATTGTTATTAACAAGAAAAAATTACAAGACTGGTTTGATCAAAATTCTGGAAGATTTTTTGTTTAACATTGCTTTCCAATGAAATTTGCCCTATAATAGAGAATATTAAATATTGTGCTTTTACTTTTAATGTTCTCTATATTGAATGGAGGCAAAGTTATGGTAAAAACTTCACAAAATCAGTCTGTAAAGAAAAAAAGGAACACTAGAGGAATGGGTTCTATTAGACCTAAAAATGGTGGATATGAAGGTAGAATAACAATAAAAGTAAATGGTAAATCAAAACAAATATCTTTATTTAATAAAGATAAGAGAATTCTAGTACAAGAAATGATAAAAGCAAAACAAGAAGCAAACGATAATGAATATGTAGAAAAAGACAAAATAACCTTAGAAGAATGGCTAAAGAAATGGATTCGTATTCATAAAAAACCGTTTGTTAAACCTAGAACTCTACAAGGGTACATTGAAAAAATAAAAACAAACATTATTCCCTATTTAGGCAATTATCCTATGCAATCTTTAGAAAGATTAGTTCTTCAAGAATATTTCTCTGACTTAACAACAGGCAATGAAAAGAAAGGAATTAAAAAATATTCTCCTAAAACAATAAAGGAAATAAAAAGCATTTTAAATATGGCATTCACAGATGCAGAAATCGATAAAATAGTAAAATTTAATCCTATTCCAACAATTCGTACACCAAAAGTTCAAAGACAGAAAAAGAAGCCTACAATATCACCTGCAGAGCAACAACAATTAATAGAAATATTACTTTCTGAAACAAATGGACTATGCTACATTTTTATAATGAATACAGGTGTTAGACCAGGAGAAAATGGTGGTATGAAATGGAAACATTACAGTTATGAAAATGCTAACGTAAAAGTGAGAGATAATTATGGAAAAATAACCTATTATGATGATAATTTTGAAAAAATTGAATCCAAATTTGAAGAAAAGGATTTGAAAACACCATCTAGTTATAGAAATATACCGTTGCAAAAATGGCTGAATAATTTGATGTATACATATATGTTATATATTATGCAACAAAAGGGTTATACAAGTAAAGAACAATTAGACGATGAGTATATTTTTATGAATAGTTTAGGACATGCTTTAAGTAGTGATTATTTATGGGACACACTTGATAAGATTTTAAAAAGACATAATTTTAAACATTTAAGTGTTTATCAATTAAGGCATCTATTTGCAACAAGATGTATCGATGTAAACATACCTGTAAATCAGATAAAACAATACTTAGGACATGCTCTAGCTAGTACAACAATGGATTACTATGTTGAATATGATGAAGATACAAATAAAGCTGAAATTGAAAAGTTAGAACCAATAAATAATATTCAATTAGTGCCAGAGATTTTAAAGGGAATGAAATGTAATGTCTGTACTTAAAATACACTTTAAGGGACATTAAAGGGACATTGATAAATTTATATAAAAAATCGAAGTATTAAATACTTCCGAAATGGTTGCAAGAGTAGGAATATGTAATATTTTTAAAATATAAAAATACTGGGAAATGGTCGGGCTCATAACCCAAAGGTCGGAGGTTCGAGTCCTCCCTCCGCAACCAATTCGGAAGTTTTTACCTAAAGGGATGTCCCTTTAAGTGTAATTTTTAATACAGAGATTTTACTATAAAAGTAAAGTCTCTTTAAAATTATTATTAAGTAACTAATTTTCATTATTTTCAAATAATTCTTTAATATATAATTCTCTATTTTTAAGTTCATTGTTTTTACTATGTAATAAGTTCTCAAAAAACATTACTAAATAATCAAATGTGGGATAAATTCCTTTGGGAATATTTCCATAATTACTTCTAACTAGTGCATTTCTAAAATATAGACTATATTCTTTAAACATATCATTATTAATATTAAATCCCATATTATTAAGGTGCTTCTCAATAAATACTGCTGTTGTTCTTGTGTTGCCTTCTCCAAAAGGGTGTACCTGCCAAATACTCGAAGTGAATTTTGCAATATGTTTAATTAATTCATCATTATTTAGTTTTGAGTAATCAAAATCCTTTTCTTCTTTAAAATCATATTCGAAATAACTTTCTATGTCTTGATAATTTACGTATTTTACAGTTTCACCATTTAGAATAGGTTCTTTTTTAGAAATATTATAATCTCTGTAATTACCTGCAAAATCGTATATGTCTTTAAATAAATATCTATGAATATTCTTTAATGTAATAGGGCTAAAACCGAAACTCTTATCTTCTAAAAGCTGTGCTATTCTTAAAGATACTAAATCACATTCTTTCTCTTTTTGAATATTTATATCAGTAGAGTTTTGTGTTTCATAATATGTTTTTAATAAGTTTTCTACTTCATAGTATTTTAGTTCTCCATTGATATTTTTTTTGGATAAATCTAACAAATATTTAGAAGGTTCTAAATTATCAACTTTATTTAATCCAATACCAGTATTCCAATATTCTTGCTTTTTTGCGGTATCAGTTGTTTCATTTTCAATTATATAATTTTCTTCATTAGACATATAAAAAACCTCCTAAAATTTCTCTTTTTCATACCTTTATATTATACAATAAAATGCCTAAAATTACTATAGTCTTGCCTAAAAATTCCTAAGAAAGAAATTTGACATATTTCACATTACAAGAAAATGCGCATGTTTCAAGCATTTTATGATTTTTATGATATAGTTTTTGTAGTGGAGGTAATAGTCGATAGCAAAGCTATCGACTATCTTACCAACAGACAATTTATTGATAAATTATTAGTTAGTATTGGAGGTGATAAGTGTGAGTTATTTTTCAACAAATGAGAATGAGATTTCTTTGATAAAATTTATTGCAAAGTATCAGTACTTAAATGTAAGTGATGCAAAATATTTTTTCAATAGTAGTAGATATTATAGAAATAGAATTAAAAATTTAATAGATAAAAATTTTTACATAAAGGTATTTTATATTAATAAGATAACACAAGATAATTATTTAAGCAATTAATTGATAACTTTGGTTAATCCAACTATTTCAGTATGATGATAACCTTTTTCATAACTTTTCTT
>CANPDB010000037.1 GCA_947572725.1 uncultured Clostridium sp.
CAAAGAGCTGCTTAGTACCTAATCAAAAAATGTCCAATTTTTTGGGTTCAGTACAAAATCGTAACTCTATTTTTGCATTTTACATAAAATATATTAGGATAAATTTTATAGGAGGAAAACAATGGAAAAAATATTAGAAGTTAAAAACATTAGCAAAAAATACCAAAACAAAGAAGGAGAAGTATTAGCACTAGAAAATGTTAATTTTAGAGTTAATAAAGGCGAATTTGTAAGTATTATTGGACCAAGTGGATGTGGTAAGTCAACATTGCTTTCTATTATAGCTGGATTAGAAGAAAAAACAACAGGTGACATATACATAGAAGGTAAAAAAATAAATGAAATATCATCTGAAATTGGTTATATGTTACAAAGAGACTGCCTTTTAGAATGGAGAAATATTTTAAGTAACACAATGTTTGGTTTAGAAGTTAAAGGAAACAAAAATGAAGAAAGCAAAAAATATGTAGAAGAACTATTAAAAAAATACAATCTATATGAATTTAAAGATAAATATCCATCTGAGTTATCAGGAGGAATGAGACAAAGAGTTGCATTAATTAGAACACTTGCTATTAAACCAAAGATATTATTATTAGATGAAGCATTTTCTGCATTAGATTATCAAACAAGAATAATGGTAACAAATGATATTTATAATATTTTGAAAAAAGAAAAAATAACAGCAATTATTGTGACACATGATATATCAGAAGCAATTAGCATGTCAGATAGAGTATTAGTTTTAAGTAAAAGACCAGGAACAATTAAAGATATCCATAAAATTGATTTTGAAATTGAAAACAGAACACCATTAAATTGCAGAGAAAGCCCTAAATTTAGCAAATATTTCAATACATTATGGAAGGAGCTGGGAGTAGATGATTAAAAATTCAATATCAAAAGAAAGGAAACAATATTTAAAAAATATAAAAAAGAAAAAATATTTAATACTTTTAACACAAATATCTATATTAATTTTATTCTTAGGAATATGGGAGTTTTTAGCAAACAAAGAAATTATTGATAGTTTTATTACAAGTCAACCAAGTAGAGTTTTTAATACATTAATTAATTTAGGATCAAATGATTTACTAAAGCATATAGGAGTAACAGTATATGAAACAATAGTAGGATTTTTATTTGGTGCAATAATGGGAATTATAATTGCAATTATATTATGGTGGTCTGATTTTTTATCAAAAGTTTCAGAACCATATTTAGTAGTTTTAAACAGTCTGCCAAAAGTAGCTTTACGGACCTATTATTATTATATGGGTTGGAGCAGGGACACCAGCTATTATAGCTATGGGAATTTTAATATCACTAATTGTTACCATATTAGAAAACTTAAATGGATTTTTAAAAACAGATAAAGAAGTAATAAAAATGGCAAAAACATTTAAAGCAAGTAGACTTCAAATATTAACCAAAATTGTGTTACCTGCTAATATTTCTACATTTATTAATTCATTAAAAGTAAATATTGGACTTTCACTTGTTGGAATTATATCAGGTGAATTCTTAGTATCAAAAGCAGGACTTGGATATCTAATCGTATATGGAGGTCAAGTGTTTAAATTAGATTTAGTAATGGCAAGTGTTATTATACTTGGTGTAGTAGCAGGAATTATGTATGGAGCAATTTTATTGCTCGAAAAATTTATCCTTAAAACAAAAAAATTTAAATAACAAGGAGGAAATAAGTTGAAAAATAAAGTGAGAAGTGCTATCTTAGCAACTTTGGTTTTAGTTATTATTATAGTTGGAGTAGTGGCTCTGAATATAAGCAATTCTTCAAGAAAAGAAGGAACAAAATTAGTTAAAGTAAATGAAGTAACTCGTTCTGTATTCTATGCACCACAATATGTTGCAATCAATAATGGATATTTTAAAGAGCATGGATTAGAAATAGAATTAACAACAGGTCAAGGAGCAGAAACACCCCTAACCTGATGAAAGTAGTTTCTGAAAATGAGGAAACCTCACAAAATCAAATAAAAGTGAAAAATTATAATGTTACTTATGAAGATATTACAAAGGTATTTTCTAAGATTAAAAATAAAGGAATATTGAATGAAACAATTATTTTGAATGGACAAGCTGAATATAAAACTGGCAATAAAGATAGGAAAAAGAAATCTAAAAAGTATGTTAATAGGGAAGAAGAATTTGAATTATGAAGAAATAAGAAAAAAAAGAACTGTATAGTAAAAAGAATAGACAAAAAAGATGACTCACATTTGACCTACATTTTTTTATAGTGCATCCATTAAAAACTTCGTTTTTAAGCTGTGTATGAGCGATTTGTGACTCGCTCTCTTCCTGCAAAAATAGTGGACTATTTTTGAGTCTATATAAATATTAGTTAGTATAAAACAAAAAATAAAATTAAAAAATTTTTTAGAAAATGCTCATTTTAATTTTATAATTGCACTCTTATATAGTGAAGGACAAAATATAACATGATAAAGTGTTATATAGTCAAGTTATGCCTAAAAGTTATTAGTAAAAAATTAACCCAAATATTTGAATAGCTAAATAATAGTAGGCATACATTTAAAATAAGAGGTGTAAGATGCAGATAAAAATTAATACAGAAAATAACAAAGAGTATATACATAATTTAGCATTTATAAAAGCATTATTAATAAAAGAAAGCATTGAGAAGTTAGATATAAGTTATGAAGAAAAAGTACAAATAAAAAATGAAATATTAGAATATTTACAAAATAATTAAGTAAATGATAGTAATTTAAAATAAATTATGCTATACTAAAAAAGAAAAAGACTTAGAAGAAAGAAATTTATTTGTAAATTAAATAAAAATACAGAATTAAAAGTAGCCTAGAAAGAGAGAATTTTATGATTAGAGAAAAAAAGAAAGTAATTATATTAATAATAATTATATGTATAACAATGGCAAGTATTGTTTTAGGTTTGATTTTTTATAGTGTGAAAAATGCAAATATAGAAGATAAAACATTAAATAATACTGATAATAATTTTCAATTAGACATAAAGAAATATGATATAACTCAATTTAACAGTTTTATAGATGATAATAGATATATTCCAGTATTAAATAATAATAGATATGGTTTTATAAACGAAAAGGGCGAAGAAAAAATTAATTGCGAATATGAAAGCGTATCAGTTTTTTATAAAATTAGTCTCAAAAATAAAGATTACCAAGTTGCACTTGTAAAAAAAGATGAAGAATATGGATTAATTACCAAGGATAATCAGAATATGTTCTTTGATGAAGATTTAAATAAAGAATTAAATGAACTATACAATCAAATTACCACCAAATTAGATGAAAATACTATGCCGATAGAAAATTTTTCAAGTATAATGATGTTTATTATGGAAGCTTGTCATTATGATTATGAAAGTGAAAGCGTTTCAAATTCAAGAAATGAACAGATAAAAATAGAATTAGAGCAAGACGAAAATAATAATTATTGGTATAATGCTTCTAACTATTCAATAAAAATTGAAGAAAATGATACAAATAATGAATATAATTGGGATCAATATTTCCCTACAACAGTTACAATAAATAAAGAGGGAGAAGAGGAGAACAACACAGAATATATACCATTTCACAATGCTACATCACCATACATTACATTATATGATGATGAATATATACCTTTTTGTAATTTAGATGAATCAATACAAGGATGGTATGATAAAGAAGGAAATAGAAAAGGATTTCAAGGAAAATATGAAATTCTTAATATAAGAAAAGATATAATTACATTGAAAAATTATGACAACGAGAATGATAAGAATAACATTATATTTATTGATTCTAATAAGAATGTTCTTTTACAAGCTAAAGAAGTAGAGATATTAGATAATGGTTATTTGATAAAAAAGGATAATGAAAAGATTATTAAAATAAATGATAATTTAGAGATCATTTCGAAAGAATATGATAAAATAATCTATTCTGTCCAATTGGAATTGTCAAATGAATTGACATCTTCAGGCATATATTATAGTGGAATATATGAGGAAGAATAGATTGTCAAGAATTAGAAATGATTAAATAGATACATAACAATAGTTATAGATAAAAATAGGAGGTATCGACATAATTACAAAAATATATTCTGTTGAAGATATAAAAAATATAGTATATGAAATTTTAGCAAATACAGAAGTTGAAAAAGCAATATTATTTGGTTCGTATGCCAAGAATAAACCTACTAAAAATAGTGATATTGATATATTAATTGATAGCAAAGGCAAAATTAGAGGACTAAAATTTTTTGCTATCGTGGATAAAATAAGAGAGAAATTTGACAAAGATGTTGATATTATTGAAAAACTTGAAATCGATAAAAATTCAAAGATAGAAAAAGAAATAGAAAAGACAGGTATAGTAATCTACGAAAAGTAAGTTTAAAATATGATTGACTAAGATAAGAAGTAAAAGATAGAGGAGAAATTGAAAGAATTACTAAAATAAAAAATAGTAGTTCTTTTTTTATGACTCAAGAATAAAATTATTTATACAAAATTATAATATTAATATAAAATTGTATAAAAATATTGCGAAAAAGTATAATAAAGTATATAATATAAATAGAATAAATAATAAAAGAAGGTGAGTATATGAGTGATTATATAGAAAGAAGTATAGAAAATAGACTGGTTAAATTAGCAAAAGCATTTCCAGTTATTATGATTACAGGTTCAAGACAAGTTGGAAAAACTACACTATTAAACAATATACAAAAAAAAGAAAAAAGTAAAATAAACTATATATCTTTAGATAATTTATCAATAAGAGCATTAGCTATTGAAGAACCAGAAATATTTTTAGAAAGATATAAGCCACCTCTAATAATAGACGAATTTCAATATGCACCTAAGTTATTATCGTATATAAAAATAATAGTAGATGAAAAAAGACAAGAACACTTAGAAAACAAAAAAATAGAAACATCAGGATTATACTATTTAACAGGGTCACAAGTATTTCATACCATGAAAAATATTAGTGAATCTTTAGCAGGAAGAGTTGGAATATTAGAATTATATCCTTTATCAAATAGAGAAATAGAAAAGAAAAAGGATAAAATGTTTTTACCAATATATGAAGAACTTGAAAAAAGGGAGAAGACAAAGAGATTAGAAGTTGATAAGTTATATGAAAAAATACGAAAGGGAAGTTATCCAGAATTATATTCCAATCCAAACATAGAACCAAAAGACTTTTTTGAAACCTATATAAAAACTTATATAGAAAGAGATATAAGGGAACTTATTAATGTAAAAGATGAAACAAAATTTTTAAAATTTATTGAATCAATTGCAGTAAGAACAGGTCAGGAATTAAACATAAATGACATATCCAATTCAATAGAAATAAACAATATGACAGCACAAAATTGGTTATCTATTTTAGTAAGTACAGGCTTAGTATATTTATTACAACCATATTCAAATAATAATGTAGCTAGGATAGTAAAAAGACCTAAAATTTATTTTATGGATACAGGATTAGCTTGTTTTTTAGCAGGATATATGGATAGTGTAACATTAGAAAGAAGTGCATTTAATGGTGCTATTTTAGAAACTTACGTTGTAACAGAAATTATTAAATCGTTTTCCAATCAAGGATTAGATAGTAGAAAATATTTATATTATTATAGAGATAATAATGGAAAAGAGATAGATTTAATGATTCTATATAATAATAAGGTATATCCTTTAGAAATAAAGAAAAGCTATAATCCAGGAAAACAAGCAATAAAAAATTTTGATGTTACACAAAGATTTGGAATGGAAGTAGGAAATGGTGGGGTAATTTGTTTAACAAAAGATATATTTCCAATTGATAAGGATAATAATTTAATACCAATTGAATTACTATAAAAATAATAAGATTGAAGAATTACTAAAATAAAATTAGTAGTTCTTTTTTTTGTTGCTTTAAAGTATGTAAAACAAAGTAGCAGAATAAATTTTAATTAATAGAAAATACCTTAAGCAAAGGAGGAAAAATGAAGAAAAAACTTAGAATAGCCATATATTCAAGAAAATCAAAATACTCAGACAAAGGAGATTCCATAGGAAATCAAATAGAACTAGCAAAAGAGTATATCAAAAAGAACTATCCAGAAAAAGAATATGAAATAGAAACAACAATATTTGAAGACGAAGGATTTTCAGGAGGAAATATCGAAAGACCAAAATTTAAGCAATTTTTAGAAGAAGAAAAAGAAAATCCTTTTGACATACTAATTAGTTATAGGTTAGACAGAATTAGTAGAAATATAGCCGATTTTTCTAGTTTAATGAATGAATTAAACAAACTAAATACGAGTTTTATATCCATAAAAGAACAATTTGACACAACCACACCAATGGGAAGAGCTATGATGTACATAGCATCGGTATTTGCACAATTAGAAAGAGAAGTCATAGCAGAAAGAATAAGAGACAATATGTTAGAACTTGCCAAAACAGGAAGATGGCTGGGAGGAGATACACCACTTGGATTTGATTCAGAGAAAGTTGAAATCATGCAAATAGCAGAAGAAAATACAAACTCAAATACGATACAAAGCAAAAATAAAAAAGCTTACAAATTAAAAGTAAATGAAGAAGAAAAGCAAAAAGTACAACTAATTTTTAGAAAGTACTTAGAATGTAAATCATTAGCAGGTTTAGAATATTACCTATTAAAAAATAAAATATATACCAGAAAAGGTAAAGAATTTAGAAAATATTCCTTAAAAAATATACTTACCAATCCAGTATATAGCCAAAATGATAATGTCATCTTACAATACTTTAAGAATAGAGGGCAAAACATATATGCGGAACAAGATGGAAGAGAAAAGTTTGACGGAAAATATGGAATAATTGCTTATAATAAAACAGATAACAACAAAAAAGAAAGACCATTAAAAGATTGGATTATAGCAGTCGGATTGCATAAAGGATATGTAACAGGAAAAGAGTGGGTACAAGTACAAGAATTGTTAGAAAAGAACAAAGATAAATCTTATCGAGCAAGTGCCAATCACACCAATGAAACCATATTTTCTGGAATATTACGATGTAAAAAATGTGGCAACAAAATGATACCAAAATCAAACAGACAAAATAAAGATGGAACAACAACATATTATTATGTTTGTAGGGAAAAGGACAGAACTAGAAGAATCAATTGCAATTCTCATAATATAAAAGGAAATGAATTAGACGATAATTTTATTAAAATTTTAAAAGATATATTTGTACCAAATTCAGCAGTTTATCAAGAATTAAAAAATATGGCAGTTAATAGCAATCAAAAAGAAGATATAACAGTAGAAATGGAAACACTAAAAAAAGAATATGAAAAAAACGAAAAGGAAATCAAAGATTTAGCTAAAAAGGTGAAATATATTGATATTTCTGTTATTGATATTATCAATCAGGAATTAATAAAAGCACAAAATAAAAAAGAGGAATTAAAAAATAAAATGGAGATTTTGGAACGCTTCAAAAGTGATAACAAGAAAATGAATACGAAGTTAAGCAAAGGAGCAAAATACATATTAAATATTATAGATCATTGTTTTGATGTATTGGAAACCTTTGACTTAAAATCCAAAAAAGACATTCTAAATTTATTAGTAGAAAGTGCTTATGGAGAAGGAGACACCATTGAAATTAAATTATTAAATACCCAAATAGCAGAAAATCAAAAGAAAATGCTGTGCAGTCAAAATTTTGCAAATAGTTGTCACAACTTGAATTCAAGTACAGACAAGACGAATAATAATGTGTTGTCATTAGAAAAGGGGAGCAGATGCAGTAATGACAGCAGTACTAGCAAATCAGGCTGACATAGGCTTTGCTGGACCAGAAGCTTCAATATATGTATATAACGAAGGAAAAGAAGATTATTGTAAGGTATTTGCTCAAATGACAAAAAGAGATGGTTCATTTTTAGTAGCAAGAAAAGATACAGATAAATTTAGCTGGCAAGATTTAAAAGGAAAAACAGTAATTCCAGGAAGAAAAGGTGGAGTTCCATATATGACACTAGAATATGTGCTAAAGAAAAATGGAATTGACCCACAAAAAGATTTAACATTAGATGACAGTATTAAATTTGATTTAATGGCAGGTGCATTTGCAAGTGGAAACGCAGACTATGTTACATTATTTGAACCGACAGCTTCTTTAACTGAAAAAGAAGGAAAAGGCTATAATGTTGCATCAGTTGGAGAGGCAGCAGGAGAAATACCATACACAGCATATTTTGCAAAGAAAAGTTATATTGCAAAAAATGAAGATACAATTCAAGGATTTACAAATGCTATTTATAAAGGTCAACAATGGGTAAAAGAACATTCTAGTAAAGAAATAGCAGAAGTGATTAAAGATTTCTTTCCAGGTACAGATGTAGATTTATTAGCAACAGCAATTCAAAGTTATAAAGATATTGATGCTTGGAATGATACTCCAGTTTTGAAAGAAGATGCATTTAATAGATTGCAAGAAGTTATGACATCAGCAGGTGAGTTAACTAAAAAAGCTCCATATAATGAAATAATTAATAATTCTTATGCGGAAAAAGTTAAATAACATACTAATCTATAAGTAACTTGAGAGCCTAATGTTTATAATTTTTATAAATCATAAGCGTTCGCACCATAATTCGCATTAGAAATTGTTAACTTATAATATGAGGGAAGTTCACGGGCAAACTTTGTTTGAGCCTGAGTGAAAGAGGCTCGTATTATAAGGTTACAATTTCTTTGTGAATTTGGTAAGCAGCGTTGATTTCTAAAAATTATAAACATTAGGCTCTCAGTTATTAATAATGATATGTAAAATTTTATTGATAGAACAAAAAAACTATTGACAAGTAGAACTCATAATGTTATATTTACTTATAAAGGAGTGAAGTTATATGGAAGAAGATATAGATTACTCAATAATAGGAGAAAGAATTAGAGAAGCAAGAAAGAAAAAAGGATGGTCACAGGAAAAACTATCTGAAGAAATTGATGTTGCAACAGCATTTTTAAGTAGAGTAGAAAGAGGGCATTCACATATCAATTTAAAAAGGTTAGCCCAAATTTCAAAAGCATTAGAAGTTCCGTTAGAGAAACTTGTAACAGGGGTAGATACAGCATCAGAAAAATATTTGGATAAGGAATTATACAATATTTTAATTAATTGCACACCAGATAAACAAAGATTAATTTACAATATTGCAAAAGCTATATCAGAAGAGGATAAAAAAAATTTTAGTTCAAAAGCAGATACTTTATTATAAGTGTCTGCTTTATTATTTATAGTTGTTATATGAAAGCTTACTATATGATTTTTTCATACCTTGTGTGTCGCAACTTCCAGAATAAAAGATACTAGTCTGTAAGTTGCTCCAATCGCACTCGCTTTGCTCGTTTGTTCGCTTACGCGGTATTTCAAAAATCATATAGTAAGCTTTCACACTAAAATATAGGAACAATGCTGACCAGTAACATTATAACTGTTTATATATTCTTCTTTATATATAAAATCTTTACAAAAAAGGAAAAATAGTATAAACTACATATAAAGAAAAAACAAAGGTGATAATAAATGTATTTAAAAAGACTAGAATTACAAGGATTCAAATCATTTGCAGACAAAACAGAACTAGAATTTATGCCAGGAATAACAAGTGTAATAGGACCAAACGGATCAGGAAAAAGCAACATATCAGATAGTATAAGATGGGTATTAGGAGAGCAAAGTATGAAGTCGCTAAGAGGAGCGAAATCCTTAGATATCATATTTGCTGGAACACAAAATAGAAAGTCTCTAGGTTTTGCAGAGGCTTCTTTAGTGTTTGACAATGAAGATGGATCATTACCAATAGAATATACAGAAGTAACAGTTACAAGAAAAATATACAGAAGTGGAGAAACAGGATATTTTATAAATAAAGTACCATGTCGATTAAAAGATGTATTAGAACTATTTATGGATACAGGAATTGGAAAAGATGGATATTCAATTATTGGACAAGGAAAAATAGATGAGATATTAAGTAACAAATCAGAAGACAGAAGAAACATTTTTGAAGAAGCAGCAGGGATTGTAAAATATAGAACAAGAAAACAAGAATCTGAAAAGAAACTAGAGCATACAAAATTAAATTTACTTAGAATTAACGATATTTTAGCAGAAATAGAAGCAAATATAGAGCCATTAAAAGCACAAGCAGAAAAAGCAAAGAAGTATTTAAACTTAAAAGAAGAATTAAAAAATATAGAAATAGGTTTATTTATCTATAATATTGAGAAATATAAAGCAAACCTTGAAGAAATAGTAAAAGATGAAGAAATATATACAAGTCAATGTAATGAAGAAGAAGGAAGACTAGAAAGAATTAAACAATTAAAAGAGCAATTAAAAACTGAAATTGATGAAATCACAAACAAAATAGAAGAAATGTCTAACATAGGATTTGAAAGCCAAAAAGAAATAGAAATGCTAAATTCAGACATAAATGTTGCAAATACAAGAATTAACAATAACAATGAAAATAGCAAAAGGTTTGAAAAAGAGATTGAAGAATTAAACGAAAAGATAAAAGAATTACAAGAAGAAATTAAACAAAAAACACAGAAAAAAGAAAATCTAAAACAAAACAGAGAAAAATTTGCAAAAGAATTGCAAGAAAAAGAAGAAGAATTAGCTAAACTAACAGAAAAACTATCAGCAAAAGAACTTGAAATAGAACAACATAAACAAAAAGTAGAAGAAAATACAGACAGAAAATATGAACTACAGTCAGATATCAATACACAAAATATAAATTTTGAAAATGATGAAAAAAGGCAAAAACAAATAAAAAATGAATTAGCAACTCATATCTCAGAATTAGATAGTGCAAGACTACAAAAAGATGATATTTCAAAACAATTTTATGAAATAGAAAGTAAAAGAAATAAAATAATAAAATCATTAGAAGAGATTGGAAAGCAAAGAGAAGAAGCCAATCAAAAGATAAAAGAATATGATGATGAAATTAATCGTCTATTAAATGAAGCAAGAATGAAAGATTCTAAACTAAAATTCTTAATAGAAACAGAAAAAGAAAAAGAAGGCTATATTAAAAGTGTTAAAGCCTTGTTAAAGGACTGTAATAATATTAAAGAATTGGGAAAAGGTATGCATGGAGTTTTAGCAAATATTATAGAAGTTCCAGAAGAATACCAAACAGCTATTGAAATGTGTCTAGGAGCAAGCTTACAAAATATTGTTACAGAAACAGAAGAAGACGCAAAAAAACTAGTAGAACATTTAAGAAAAAACAATTTAGGAAGAGCATCATTTTTACCTATTACATCAGTAAAAGGAAAGAAAATAGAAAAAATAAAAGGAAAAGAAAATGGAATTGTAGGAATTGCATCTGATTTAATAAAATACAACCCAAAATATGAACAAATCATTCTTAATTTATTAGGAAGAACAGTTATAGTTGACAATATGGATACTGCCATTAAAGTTGCAAAACAAAATGCGTACTCTTTTAGAATAATTACATTAGATGGAGATGTAATTAATGCTTCAGGAGCGATTACGGGTGGTTCAGTTACAAAGAAAACAGTAAACATATTAGGTAGAGGAAAAGAGATAGAAAAACTAGAAAAAGAAATAGAAAATCTAAAAAGTAAAATCTCAAAATTACAAAAAGAAAAAGAAGAATATGAAGCTTCTGTTGAAAGCACCTTGCAAGAAGTAGCAAAATTAGAAAAAAAGTTACAAGAAATTGAAATAACATATGCAACAGAAAAACAAAAAGTAGTTTCAATTGAAGAAAATATCACAAAAATAGAAGGAAGAGTTCAAAAATTAAAAGATGAACAGCAAACAATAGAAAAACAAAAAGAAGAAGCAGTAAATAAAAAACAAAAAATACAAGAAGAAATTCAACAATTAAATGAAGAAACAGAAAAATTAGCAAAAGTAATTCAAGAATTTGCTGACTTAAATAAAGACGACCAAAAATATCTTGACAATTTAAATTTTGATATTACAAACTTAAAAATATCAGTATCATCTTTTGATGAAAGCCAATCATCAATTGAAGAAATAGAAGAAAGAATTAACTTAGACATTAAAACTACAAATCAAAATATAGAAAACAAAAAACTTCAAATTGAGCAAATAAAAAATGACAATTTTAAATTAGAGCAAGTAATATCTGAGACAACAGGAAAAATCAAAGAAATTAAAGAAGAAGTAAAAAATAGCGGAACAAAAATAGAAGAACTAAAACAAGCAAGAATAGACAAAAATCAAAGACTACAAAAACAAGAAGAAGAAATATCAGAAAAATTTAAAGTTATAGAAGACTTAAAAGAACAAATTGTGAAAATCGATGTTAAAAAGACAAAACTAGAAGAAGACATTAACATTATTATAAATAAAATGTGGGAAGAATACGAATTAACTCCAAACAATGTAACAGACTATAAAAAACCAGAAAATGTAGCATTAACACAAAAAAGAGTAAACAATTTGCGTTCAGATATAAGAAACTTAGGAAGTGTTAATGTAGACTCAATTGAAGAATACAAAGCAATGAAAGAAAGATATGACTTTATGAGTGAACAAAGAGTAGACTTAGAAAACACAATGAGCAAATTAAGAAAAATCATCTCAGAAATGACAGTTACAATGAAAGAACAATTCAAAAAACAATTTGAGAAAATAAACAAAAACTTTTCAGAAGTATTCCAAGAACTATTTGGTGGAGGAAATGCAACATTAAAATTAGAAGATGAGGAAAACATTTTAGAATGTGGAATTGAAATAACAGTACAACCACCAGGAAAAAAACTACAAAATATGATGTTATTATCAGGAGGGGAAAAAGCATTTACAGCAATAGCATTATTATTTGCAATCTTAAAAATAAATCCAGCACCTTTCTGTGTATTAGATGAAATTGAAGCAGCCCTAGACGATGTCAATGTTTATCGTTTTGCAGAATACCTAAAAAAATTCTCAAAAGATACACAATTTTTAGTAATTACGCATAGAAAAGGAACAATGGAAGTAGCAGACACAGTTTATGGAGTAACAATGGAAGAAAACGGTATTTCAAAACTATTATCAATGAAACTAAAACAATGAGACAGTTGGGACAGTCCTAATTTGTCTCATTTTTATGTAGAAATTTGTCGACAGTAATGAGCAAATTATTATGTTTTTTCGACAGATTTTGACACAAAAAGTGAGACAAATTAGGACTGTCCCAACTGTCTCATTTTTGTAATAAGAAGTTAATAAAATTGATAAATATGTTCCAAAAGAAGAATCCGTAGAAGATAGAGAAATAATATAAATTACATAGTGAAAACTATTAAGAAAGTATTGGTTTTATACTAGTTTTATGCTATAATAATTACATATGTAGGAAAATAAATTTAAATATAGAAAGGGATGGAAATCTATGAAAAAGATAGCAATTGGAATAATTGTAGTTATTAGTTTAATTTTTGTAACAACTACTTTATTGGCATCAGAAAGCCTAATAGCAAATGTAAGTAGTTCAGTAAGCGATTTAAAGGCTAAGGAAGAGGTAATAGTCACCTTGAAATTTGATCAATATCAAGGAATCAAAAATGGAATTAATGCTTATAAAGCAACTTTAGAATATGATAAAAATATTTTTGAAGAAGTACTTGAGAAAAATTTTGTATGTCAAAATGATTGGGAAGAGTTAAAATATAATAATGATACAGGAGAGTTTGTTGCTATCAAAAAGGCAGGAAGTAAAGTCCCAGAAGAGGTAGTAAAAGTTACTTTAAAAGCAAAAGATGGAGTAAAAGCAACTACAACAGATGTTAAATTTAAAGATATTGTAACATCTGATGGAAAGAAAGATATAAATTTAAGTGAAACAAAGGTAACAATTAACATCATTGAAGAACAACAAGAAAAGCCAGAGGAACCTATAAAACCAACACAACCAGAAAAAATAACTTCACAAAAATATAAAATAGAACAAAGTTATATTTCAAGAATTTTACCAAAAACAACTGTACAACAATTTAAACAAAATGTAATAGTAGAAAATGTAACAACAGATCCACAAATGGTATTTACAGATTTAAATGGAAATGCATTACAAGATAGTAGTTTAATTAGTACAGGTACAAAATTGAAAGTAGGTTCTACATTACAATTTACTCTTGTAGTAACAGGGGATGCTGATGGAGATTCAGAAATTACAATTAATGATATTGCTAAAGTGAAATTACATCTTATAGAAACTAAATTATTAACAGATATAGAATTAAAAGCAGCAGATGTAGATAATGATGGGGAAATTAGCATAAATGATTTGGCACAAATAAAACTTATCTTAATTGATTTATTTGAATTAAAATAAAATATATACATTGAATTGTTATAATTTATAGCTTAAGTAAGTACTAGAAAAAATTTATTAATGTTTTTTCTAAAGTAACTCCCAACTGCGAACAAACTGTAACTAAAGTAACAGTTTGTAATCTTGTCGGTCCCCCCGAATTGTTACTTTATAAAAAACATAATAAATTTAGCTATAGTGTAAAAAATAAAATGGAGGATTTTGATAGATTATGAAAGAACAAATAAATGATAAAACAAGTAAAACTAAATTTTTATTTAGAATAAGTATCTGCTTTGCTTTAGTAGTAATACTATTTTTAGGAGTAATCTATGCAGCAACTACTTTTGCTTCAAAAGGTGAATTAAATGGTGATGGTGCTATAAACTATGCAGATGTTAATTTGTTAGAAATGCACTTGATTAATTTAAAACAACTACCAGAAGATAAATTAGAAAATGCAGATATGAATAATGACGGAAAAATAACAGTAACAGATTTAACAATTTTAATACAAAAAATAGAAAATAAACTAAATTATGAAGTAACACTACGAGATCTTAAATCAAATAATTACTATCCAAATAAAAATGAAGAAATAACATTAAGCTTTGATGCTAGTGTTAATTATGATGCAAATATAAAAACAATTACAATGAATGATGAAGAATATAATTTAGTAAGAAATGAACAAAATGAAAATCTATACGAAATTAAAATAAATGTAGGAGACATAAGTGGAGTAAAAGAATACAAATTCAAAAGAGCAACACTAACAAATGGAAAAACAGTAGATATAGATTATACAGTTAAAGTGGATGTATTAAAACAACAACCTGAGTTTAGAAACTGGAATGTAGAAGAAGATATAGAAAAATCAGAATTAAATATATCTTTTGATATAATAAATAATGATGAAGCATTTAAAGAAGGAACATATAGAATTATAGAACAAAAAGAAAACGATGGAAATACAGAAAATAGTGAAAATGAAGGAAATGCTGGAAACACAGAGAATGCTGAAAGTACAGTAAGCTCTGAAAATAGTGATAATACTGAAAATAATGGAACTGTTGAAAATGGGGAAAACACTGATAATAGTGGAAACACAGAAGTAACAGATTATATAAAAACAGGAGATGTAACAACAGGTACAAACAATATAAATGTAAAAGTAGAAGAAGGAAAAAAATATAAAATAATATTATGCATAGCATATTATACAAATACAGGTACACTAGAAGATACAGAAAATAATGTAAGTACTATGACAATAGAAAAAGACTTAAGCTTTGTAATAAACTATAATTTTGACTTATCAAACATAGAAACTTTCAAACACAAAGATGAACAATTAGAAAAAACACAAGAATTTAGTGCTGGAGAACATATAGTAGTAAAATTTGATAGTACAAATGCAACTTCTTATTTCCCAGAAGAAGCAATAATAAACGGAAAAACATATGAACTAATAAAAGAAAACAATACATATACAGCATTTATAGAAGGATTTGACAGTATAGGAAATAATAATATAAATATAGAAAAAGTTAAATTAAACAATGGTAAAACATTTGAAACAAATAAACAAAAACAAGTAAAAATTATAAAAAACGCACCAACTGTTGTAAAATTCAGAGGTAATGAAAATACAGAAGGAAAAAATATTAACACACACATATATATAAAAGATAAAGAAAAAGCAATAACAAATCTTGAAATAAAATTATTTGATGATGAAGATAATGAAGTAACAAAACAAAATTTAACAGATTATTTAGTTGATGAAAACTTAACTGATGAAGCAGCTGAAGAGGAACTACAGAACACATATTATATTAATACAGTTTTAGATACAAGCAAAATAACACATCCAAATATTTACAAAATTAAAATATATGCAAATTATAATTTATTTGAAAATGAAGATGCATATACACATACAAATGAAATTATCTTAGATGAAGAACTAAAAGCATCAACAGTTGTTGATATAAAAAATGTAGAAGTTTCTAACAAATACCCAGAGAAAAATGAAAACATAACATTAACATACCAAATAGAAACAAACGAAAAAGAAGCTGAAATAACACATATAGTAGTAAACAACTTAAGATGTATAGCTACAAAACATATAGATGATGACCAAAATGTAACATATACAGTAACTTTAGGAGTAGGAGAAAAAGCAGGAATACTAGAATTACATACAACTGAATTTGTATTTGAAGGAGATTCAAAAAGTCATGTAAATAATACAGTACAAGTAGATGTATTAAAAGATAAACCAACAAGTCAAGCATTTTTACAAGTAGACGATATAAATAATAAAACTGTTACACTAACTGCTAACATAGTAGATCCAGATGGAGCATTTATAAGTGGTAAAGCAGATCTTGTAAGAAATAGTGATAAAGAGGTAGTAGCAACTAAAAACTTTAATGCTGAACAAGTTACTTTCACAATTGAAAATGTAGAATTAGAAACAGAATATACATTAGTTGCAAAAATGACATATGATAGAGACACAAACACAATTGAAGAACAAACAAATCAAAATTATGTAGTAGATGAAGAATTTAGAAGAAGACCAATACAATTAATTGCAGACTATCAACTACAAGTAAACAACATAAAAACATTTAAAGGAGAAACAGAAACAAAATACTTTGAAAGAGGAGAAGAAGTAACAGTAAAATTCAACAGCACAAACAAAACTGAATTCTACCCAGTAAAAGCAGTTATAAACAGTAAAGAATACGAATTAGAAAAACAAGGAGACGAATACAAAACAAAAATACCAGTAGTTTCTGAATATGGTCCAAAGACAGTTACAATAGAAAAAGTAATATTAAATAATACAAAAGAAATAGAATTAACTAGCAATAACCAAACACAAGTAGGAATATTAAAACTAAGACCAACTGTTACAAACTTTGGATATGCAGAAGGAGATAACAACACAATTAATGTATCATATAAAGTAAACGATACAGAAGAAGCATTAACTGGTGGAAAAATAATAATTACAGATGAAAATGGAGACAAAATAAAAGAAGAACCATTAAACAATAATTTAAACGGAATAACTTTCACAAAAGGAGTTTGTGAAGAATACGAAATAGAAATACTTGCAGATTATGACTTAGACACAAATCAAGTTACAACTGGAGATAACGAATATACAAATCAACAATTGCTTAAAGAAGGAATTAATATAAGTGCAGAGCGCTTAATTGAAATAAAAGACATAATTGGGGTAAGTCTATACTCAACAGAAAACCCAACATTAGAAGTTACTAGTGTAACAGAAGAAAAATTATCTAACTTAGATAACTATATAGTAAAAGTTGTAACAAAAGAAATGCCAGTATTATATGCTAAAATAAAAAGTTATGAAAAAGCAGAAGACGGAAACCTAAACTTCATTTTAGATTATGATAATGTAATTCAATACGAAAATGGCAAAAAACAAAATAAACTAAAAGTTAAATATGGTAAATTAAATGATGGAGTTGCTGAAAATAAAAGTATAGAAACCTTAATTGCACAAATAGAAGCAAATCCAGAGGGAGACTTTACACTAACACAAGATTATGATGTATCTTATTTAAAAACATCAAATAATGCGCTTATTACATCTGAGTTTAGAGGTACATTAAATGGAAATGGACACAAAATATATAATTTAGATAAACCATTATTTGACACACTAGAAAGTGCAACAATTCAAAATCTTAAATTAGAAAAAATGAATTTAATTGAAACAACAAGTAGAGGAAGTATAGCAAATATTGCTACAAACACAACTATAAAAAATGTTCATATTAAGAACTTGAATATAATAACAAAAACAGAGAAAATAGGTGGAATTGTTGGAGAATTAAATGCTGGAACTATTGAGGAATGTAGTGTAACAAATTCTAAAGTAAATATAGCTGGACATATAAGAGTTGGTGGAATTGTTGGATATATGACAGGTGGTACAATTAGAAACTGTTATGTACAAGGTGAAGTACATTCAACTCAAACTAAAGATGGTAATGGAATAGGTGGAATTTTAGGTCATGGTTTACAAGAACCACAAATTACTATCGAAAATTGTATTACAAAAATAAATTATACTTGGACTGGTGGAGGACCTAGACTTAATGGTGGAATAATTGGATTAACGAATAATTCATCTGCAATCTTAAAAAATAACATAAGTTTATCAACTGGTACAGGAATTTATAAAGTATATGGCTCACCTATTAACAGAACTTCTATTAACAACTACGAATTAGAAGAATCTGAACTAACATCGAATGCTTCAGGAGAAATAGTAAAGAAAATAGCTAAAGCAAATATCACAAAAGAATTCTTTAAAGATAGTGCAAACTTTGATGAAAGTATTTGGGATTTAGAAAATGCATCTTATGAACATTTGCCAACATTAAAAGGAAATAAACAACAAGATAATGAAACAGAAACCAATGGAGAAGAAATAGATGCAAGTTTATATATTCCAGAATATAATAGAATAAAAAATACTCCAGGATTTAATACAGATAAATTAATAGCATATAATAATATACAAAAATTAATGCCATATTATGATGCGAAATATGTAGTATTAGACAGTACTAGCATATCAAATACAGATATATTAAATACAAAAACTATAAAACATATATTACCATTTGCAGATAATAAGCTTGTAACATATTTAACATCAAAAGCTTATAATGGAATAACAAAAATAAAAGTGGTATTTACTGATTATACAGTACAGGAATATGAAGTAAACTTTGAAAAACTTATGGGAAATATTGCTATATATAAAATACCAGAATTAAACTTAAGTTATGCGTTTGGAAATTATATTATAAATGAAGACTCAGAAGTTGTAAAAAAACTAGCTGATTATATAAAATCATTAGATTATAACACAGTATTAGAGCCACTTACTGCAGCAGCAGATAGCAGATTATATAGAGATAATTATAATAATGTAATTAAAAACATGGCAGAAGAAATGGCACTTCAAATTTTACAAAATGATGAAGTTAGTGTACTTATGTTAAACAATGAAATATTAAACAAAAAAATAGAAAAAGAATTAATTGGAACTGAAAAAATAAATAAAATGATTTATGCATATAACTATTATCAACGCTGGTATGGCTTTGAAATAGGTGGCGCAAAAGTATCAGATATTATATTATTTGAAGGTAATATGTATTCAGATTCAATGACATTTTACAATGTAGTAAAAGAAGTATTTGTAGGAAATCTAAATCCAGGAGGAACAGATGGATTTTATAAAAGTTGTCTAAAAAAATATACAGGAAGTTCAACAATTGGCTATTTCCTAGATTATATAATAGCTAAGATTGGCGGATATGAAAATGTAGATGATTGGTTTACTGAATACTTTGGTGCTAGAAATATACTTGCCGAAGTTGCAGTAGACAATCAACCAGAAATATTATATCGTGGTTGGTATCAACTTAAGAAAAATGCAAGAATGGTACTTCCAGTTATTACTTTACCAAATGATTGTGCTTATATGATTTCTGGACCTGCTCATTTACAATTTGGACCTTCACAATTATATCATAAAGATCCTCAGACTGAAGCTGGAAGAACAGAAGTTAAAAACAAAGTAAATAATCATGTTAAACTTGTAAAAAGCCATTTTTCTACTTTAGCAGATTCATTTGACTATAAAAAATGGAATAACTACTGTATTATGGTCTATGATTGTACAAGAATAATTACAGGTTATAAAAATTCTTATTTCCCTGGTACAAATATTGTAATATCAACAGGTCCAGTTTATACACAAGGAAAAGTTGGTCTAGAATATCCATTCTTTAAGAATTTTAGTGAAGTTTTAGGACTATGGCAACCAGGTGGTAGCTCA
This sequence comes from uncultured Clostridium sp., assembly GCA_947572725.1. Lineage (GTDB taxonomy): Bacteria > Bacillota > Clostridia > TANB77 > CAG-508 > CAG-269. The sequence goes on from CANPDB010000037.1 coordinate 20,307, forward strand.
GCTGGTGTAGGTAATACTGCTGGATTCTTATGGTTCCAAGCAAGACCAGGACTTACTAATTTTGATACTTGGACACACGAATTTGAACACGCTTTATATGATAAAATAATGTTATATCAACGTGGTGCTAGAGTGCAACTTGAAACACTTACAGAAGGTAATGTTCAACAATATGCTAATTGGAGTGAAAACAATCTTACTCAAGATGTTGGACCATATTACTTTAATACATCTTTCTATTTGAATAAAGAAGGTAATGCGACTCAAAATCTAACTCCTGAGAGAATTAATACAAGGGAAAAATTAGAAAATTATTATAAAGGACAACAAAATGCACTAGATTTACTAGATTATATTGAAGGAAAAGCATTTATTAGATTAACACCAGAACAACAAGCAAAAATCGCGACAAGAATGAATATATCTCCTGGTTGGTCTTCTTGGGGAGGAATTACAGCAGCACAAGCTACTGCTATGAATTTAACATCATTAGAAGCTTTATATGATAATAGAATTATGCTAAGACCAAATAATGCATGGGGAGTAAGTGTAAGAGGATTGAAGGTTATTAATGGTATTGGTAGTAACGATTATGGATTTGAATCTGTATGGGTAAATCGTTGGTTTATAGGACATTTAGATGGTGGATATGCTGATGCATTCTCTACTAAACGTAATTTCTTTGAAATG
>CANPDB010000038.1 GCA_947572725.1 uncultured Clostridium sp.
ATTGATTTTTATATTATTTTCAGATTTTGAAAAATTTTTTCATGTCTTTATCCTGCAAAAAAGCTACTCTATATTGCTATAAACATAAAAATATTGTAAAATATATATCAAGAGGTAAAATGAAATGTATAGTGAAAAAGTAAAAAAATATTTTGAAAATCCTATTAATATGGGATATATGGAAAATGCAAGTGCAACAGGTATAATTGAAAATGAAGTTTGTAGCGATATTATAAAAATATATCTAAAAATAGATAAAAATATTATTGTAGATGCAAAATTTGAAGCAAAAGGATGTCCACCTATTATAGCCTCATGTTGTGTTGTAACAGAAGCTATAAAAGATATGAATATAGAACAAGTAATACATATAGATGGACCATTTATTATTAAAGAATTAGATGGATTACCAAAAGAAAAAGAACATTGTGCAGAACTGGTTCAAAAAACATTATATAGGACGATTCATAATTATAAAAATAAAAAAATAAGGAGCTAATTATGATTTATATTACAGGCGATACACATTCAGATTTTACAAGATTTACTGAGGATCAATTTCCAATACAATCCGAGATGACAAAGAGTGATTATGTAATAATATGTGGCGATTTTGGAGGAGTATGGACTTTTGAAGAAGAGAGCCGTCGCGAAAAAGAAGTTTTAGACTGGTTAAATGAAAGAAATTTCACTACTTTATTTGTAGATGGAAATCATGAAAACTATACAAGATTATATAATAATTATCTAGTAGAAGAATGGCATGGAGGAAAAGTACATAGAATTAGGAATTCAGTTTTACATTTAATGCGTGGAGAAATATTTGATATAGATAATAAAAAGATATTTGCATTTGGTGGTGCAAAATCTCATGATATACAAGATGGAATATTAAACTTAGATGAAGAAGAGAGAATATATGAATATCGTAAAAGAGGAGCATACTTTAGAATAAGAGATTTTTCGTGGTGGGATCTAGAATTACCAACTAAAGAAGAAATGGAAAATGGTATAAATAATTTAGAAAAAGTGAATTATAAAGTGGATTATATTATCTCTCATTGTTGTCCTACAAGTATTCAAACCATACTAGGTGCAGGAAAATTTGAGAAAGATTATTTAACAGACTATTTTCAAAAAATTATGGAAAAATGTGAATTTAAGAAATGGTATTTTGGTCATTATCATGATTATAGACAAGTTGATTCACAATTTGTTTTATTATATGAAGATATAGTTCAACTGGAATTTGAAAATATTTTTTAATAAAACATTACTTTATGTCGAAAAATGTGATTTTTAGAATATAAAACATATGGAATTTTGTGATAAACCTATATTGAAAATACAAGAATTTTGTGATACAATATATACAGAGGTGAAAAGTATGAGCCGTTTAAGGAGAAAAATAGACCAATATTTAATAGATTGGAAAAATGATAAAAACAAAATGCCATTGATTGTAAAAGGTGCAAGACAAATAGGAAAAACTGATAGTATAGAAAATTTTGCAAAAAGCAATTATAAAAATCTAGTGGAAATTAATTTTGCAATTGAAAAACAATACTTAGATATTTTCAAAGATGGTTTTGATGTTAATAGTATATTAAAGAACATTTCTTTTAAAAATCCAAATTTTAAATTTGCGCCAGAAGAAACCTTAATTTTCTTTGATGAACTTCAAGCATGTCCTAATTGTGCAACAGCACTGAAATCATTTAACCAAGATGGAAGATTTGATGTAATTTGTTCTGGATCGTTGATGGGGATAAACTATAAAGAAATAGAGTCAAACAGTGTTGGAAATAAGATTGATTATAATATGTATTCAATGGATTTTGAAGAATTTTTATGGGCAAAGGGATATAAAGAAGAACAGATTGAAGATTTATATAAATGTATGATTGAAACTAAGCCATTAAGTACAGTGCAATATGATGTTATGATGTCTAATTTTAAAGAATTTATGGTAGTTGGTGGAATGCCAGCAATAGTAAATAGATTTATTTCTCAAAAAAATTATAGTGGGATATTAGAAATGCAAAAACAAATTTTATTAGACTACGAAGAAGATATTACAAAATATGCTCAAGGATTAGATCAAGGAAAAATATTAAGTGTGTATAGAAAGATTCCTACATTTCTGGGAAATGAAAATAAAAAATTTCAAATTTCTAAAGTTGAGAATGGTGCTAGAAGTAGAGAATATATCGGAACAATAGAATGGCTAGATAATGCAGGTATAATTAATATTTCATATTGCATGGAACAACCAGAGCTTCCACTTGGTGGTAATTATAATCCAGATAATTATAGATTATATTTTAGTGATACAGGAGTATTAATTGGTTCACTTGATGAAGAAGCTCAAGATGATTTAAGGAAGAATGAAAATTTTAATACTTACAAAGGTGCAATTTTTGAAAATATTGTTGGAGATATGCTTGTAAAAGCAGGATATAAATTGTATTTTTATAAGAATGAAAAAGGAACAATTGAAATGGATTTCTTTATAAGAGATAAAGATTCATTAATTCCTGTTGAAGTAAAGGCAAATGATAATGCAACAGCTTCATTAAATAATTTAATTGATAATGATAAATATGAAGATATAAGATATGGAATAAAATTATGTAATAGAAATATAGGATTTAATGGCAAATTTTATACTTTCCCCTATTTCTTAACATTTCTTTTGAAAAGATATCTAAAAGAAAAATAAAAATATAAAAGGTGGGCAAAAAGAAGTTTTTTAAAAAATTCTTTTTACCCACCTTCAATTTTAGGCATAACCCTAAGAATTTAAAGCATTATTCAGCAACTTAACAGCATCACCAAACCCAGTCCTATAATACTTCTCATTCCAATAAATACAATGTTGTAAAAAATCATCACGCAAATCATCTAAAACATCAGAAATATAATCCTTTTTAGAATCCAAAGTAGCATCTAAAATCCTATCAGCAAACACATCAAACTTAAGCAAATGCCTTTTATCTTCCTCACTCAAATTAGTTTCCAATTCTTCAGACCTAAAATCCAGCCAATCTGTCATCAGGTCATTCTCACTATCAAAATTATTATTTGTACTTTCAAAACAACAAAAACATTTTTTATTCATAATCAAAACCTCCATAAATTTAATATAATTTTGTAGGCTTAAGATGCCATAAAACTCATAAACGACTCAAGCCATAATTGGGCTCAATTTGGGCACACGATTCCCAAAAAAGAACCCAAAATCACATAAATTTACAAAGTACAAAAATTGGGCACACCAAATATACCAATAAAAACCGACCAATCCCTTGTCTACCAATCATTTGCAAAAATGACTCATAACCCGAAGACCTCAAACTTAATTACATACTTACACTACAATAAAATAAATACTTAAAACTAAAAAATAACCTTTTTACCACAAAACATATCATTTAGTTACAATAAGTGATATAATCATATAAAAAATAAAGGTAAAGAAAAGGGGAAAATATATAGGAAGAATAAACACAACAAAAGATACAATGATGTTTGTAGTAAACAATGTATTTGAAAAAGGATTAAAAAAAGTAAGACAAAAGAAAATATATTAAAAATGATACCATAAATATACGAAAGCACAGACGAAGAAGAAATAATAAAATTATTACCATACAAATCATACAAAGTACTAGAAAAACTGATTAAATACATAAAAACAGAAAACGACATAAAAAATTCTTTTAAGAATTAGAATATACAGGTGTAAAATACTTGGAAGAAGCTATGATAATAATTATGAGAGCAAAGTATTCAGAATATAATTACTCACTTAATCCAGGAGTAATAGAAATACTAACAAAAATAGGAGCAAAACTTATGAAAAACAAAGTATACGAATATTTACAAACAATACCAAAAGCAAAAGTAGTAACATACAAACAAATAGCAGAATACTTAGGAAATGAAAAGCTAGCAAGAATTGTAGGAAACATACTACACAATAATCCAGACGAATACAAATATCCATGTTACAAAGTAGTAAACAGCAAAGGTAAACTATCTAAAAATTTTGCTTTTGGAGGAATAGAAAAGCAAAAAGAAAAACTAGAAGCGGAAGGAATAGAAGTAACAAATTATTGTGTGGATTTGAAAAAATATCAACATACTTGTATAGAAAAGAGGAAAGAACAATGACAAAAATCTTATTTATATGTTTAGGAAACATATGTAGATCGCCTATGGCAGAATATGTATTTAAAGATATGATAGAAAAAAGAAAAATACAAAATCAATTTATAATAGACTCAGCAGCAACAAGCAATGAAGAGATAGGAAACGGAATGCATTATGGGACACGAAGAAAGCTAGATGAAGTAGGAATAAAATACAATAAGCACATAGCAAAAAAGATGACAGCAGAAGACTATAAAAATTACGATTATTTAATAGGAATGGAAGAAAGCAATATAAGAAATATTTTACGAATAGTTAAAAATGATAATGAAAACAAAATCTTTAGATTATTAGACTTTTCTAATAATCCAAGAGATATTGCAGACCCTTGGTATACAGGAAATTTTGATAAAACATATGATGATATTTTAGAAGGTTGCAAAGGATTACTGGAACATATTTTAAAGAATAAATAGAAAAGATATATATTTTTTCGAATATATGTATCTTTTTTTTAATATATTTTTATTAGCAAAATAAATAAAAACATATAGTAATAGGTTTATAGGTAAATCCTTTAAAGAAAACCTAAATATATCATATAAGGAATGAAATTCATATGGAATTACCAAAAATTATACACTTAGGAGAAAAGATAGGAGATACAAAAAGAATAGAATTAAATAAATTAGAAAAAGCACAAATAATAGTAAGTGTAGCAAGTATTATATTAGGAACTTTATTACATTTTATTTACGAATGGACAGGTGAAAATGCATTTGTTGCAAGTTTTAGTGCAGTAAACGAAAGTGTATGGGAGCACTTAAAATTAGCGTTTTTTCCAATGTTAGCAACATCAATTGTAGAATATTTCTTTGTAAAAGATATAGCACATAATTATATAGAAGCAAAAACAGTAGGAATTTTTACTGCTATTTGTTTTATTGTAGTAACATTTTTTACATATACAGGTATATTAGGAGCTAGTTTTCTAATTGTTGATATTCTTATATTTATTATTAGTATTTTATTAGGTGAATGGATTGCATACAAATTAATGAAAAGAAAAGATGAATCTGATACGAAAACAAAGATTTTAGCAAGTGCAATTATTGGCTTTTTACTAATTTGCTTTGTTATATGCACTTATATAACTCCAGAAGTAAATTTGTTTAGAGATCCAGTTACTGGAAGTTATGGAATTGAAGAAATTGATTGATTTTAAATATATTTTTAAGCTGATACTGTATTAGATAAGTTCTAACAGTATCTTTTTTGTGTAAATTGTAAACATATAATTACGATTTACAACTTATTTATAATTGCTAAAGAGTTATACTATATTATTGTTTATCCATTCCCAACTGCTAACAGTTTGTAGATAAATTTCTGCGGTGCGGCTGCTTCTCAAACTTTATTTACAAATTGTAACTTGTTGGTCCCCACATTTATTCCTAAAAAATAATATAGTATAAATCTTTATTTACTCTACTATTTTAAATGAGACTGTGAATTGCAATGCTATATAAAAACTTTTTTAAAAAATTTTAAAAAAAGTATTGACAAAATATGGAAATAAATTTATAATACATAATAAGTTAATTAACTCATTATGAAAACCAAAGAAATTTATTCAAAAATTTATAAAATTAATTCACATTTTATCAAGATTATAAAAATAATCAGAATTATTTAAATCAAAATATCAAACAAAAACTAAATCTGTTTAAATATTTGAGGCCATTATAGAATTCCCCATTATTTAATATATATTATAAAAAGCATAGATATAATTATAAATAACAAAATTTTTTATTGATTTAAAAGTTAATTCCATCAAAATCCATAAAAGTAATGAAAAAAACTAAAAAACAAATTAAAACATAAAATAATTCAGCATATGAACACATCCTTTATTTTACATAAATTACTATAATGGCTTCAAATATTTAAACAGATTTAGTAGAAAGGAGAATATGTTATCAATTGTAAAAAGTATGGCACTAAATGGGCTAAATGGATATCTTATTTCCATACAGGTTGATATATCTAATGGTATGCCATATTTTGAAATTGTAGGGCTTCCAGATACTAGTGTAAGAGAATCTAAAGAAAGAGTAAAAACAGCAATCAAGAATTCAAATATTGAATTTTTAAGTAGAAAAATTGTAGTAAATCTCGCTCCTGCCAATACAAAGAAGGAAGGATCTAGTTTAGATTTGCCAATTGCAATAGGAATTTTGATTGCAAGTGGAAAAATTAGAAATAGACATTTAGAAAGTTTTCTAGATGATACTATATTTATAGGAGAATTGTCCTTAGATGGTACAATTGAAAATATTAATGGAATCTTGCCAATATGTATTGAAGCAAAAAAGCTAGGTATAAAAAGAGTTATATTATCCAAGAAAAATGCAAAAGAAGCATCTATTATTGATGGATTAGAAATTCTTCCAGTTAGTAATTTGAATGAAGTAATACAATATCTAAATGGGGAAATTCCGTTAAAAAAAGAAAAAAAGTCTGATTTTTTTATAGACGATAATACAAAATATGAATTTGATTTTTCAGATGTAAAAGGTCAAGAAAATGTTAAAAGAGCATTGGAAATTGCAGCAGCAGGAGGTCATAATTGTTTATTAATTGGTAGTCCAGGTTCAGGAAAAACAATGTTAGCAAGAAGATTGCCAAGTATTTTACCAGATATTCAATTCGAAGAAGCATTAGAAGTAACAAAAATTCATAGTATTGCAGGATTACTATCAGAAAAAAGGCCAATGATTTTAAAAAGACCTTTTAGAAGTCCACATCATACAATTACTCCAGCATCTTTAATAGGTGGAGGGAAGACTCCAAAACCAGGAGAAATTAGTTTAGCTCATTTTGGAGTTTTATTTCTAGATGAATTACCAGAATTTAAAAAGAATACATTGGAATTATTAAGAGGACCATTAGAGGACCGAATTGTAGCAATTAGTAGACTAAATATGGCTATTACATATCCATGTAATTTTATGTTTGTTGCAAGTATGAATCCATGTCCATGTGGATATTACAATTGCAAAGAAAAAGAATGTACTTGCAGGCCAGATCAAATAAAAAAATACACTAGTAAAATTAGTGGACCACTTTTAGATCGAATTGATATACAAATAGAAGTGCAAAGTGTAGAATACAATAAGTTAAACAGTAATAAAAAAGAGGAGACTTCTGAAGAAATAAGAAAAAGAGTAAATCAAGCAAGAAGATTGCAATTAATAAGATATGAAAATTATAATATTTTTTCAAATTCTGAATTAACACCTCAATTAATAGAAAAACACTGTAACTTAAATAATAAATGTAAAAAGATATTAGAATTATCCTTTGAAAAATTAGGATTAAGTGCAAGAGCATATAGTAGGATTTTAAAAGTTGCAAGAACAATTGCAGACTTAGATAATTCGAATAATATAGAAATAAACCATTTAGCAGAAGCAATTCAATATAGAAGTTTAGATAGAAAATATTGGGGAAGTTAGATATTTATTATAAAAATAATAGGAAATAAAAATATCAAGAGATAATTGTTTATTTATCGTAAGAGGAGAGATACTAATTAGAATAATCAAATTAGGAGAAAAAGAATATCCTGAAAAGCTAACAAAAATAAAAAATCCCCCTAAACAACTATATATAGAAGGAAATGTAGAACTATTAAATAATAATATAATTTCTATTATTGGTTCTAGAAATTGTACAGAAAATGGTAAAAATTTAGCTCTAAAATTTGCACAAGAACTAGCAGAACAAGGAATAATAATTGCCAGCGGAATGGCAAAACGGAGTTGATACATTTGCACATAGAGGAACCTTGGAAACTAAAGGAAAAACAATTGCTGTTCTGGGCAATGGTTTTAATAATATATTTCCAAAAGAAAATATAAAGTTATATCAAGAGATTATAAAAAGTGGAGGATTAATTATTAGTGAATATCCACCAGATATAAAGGCTGAATCAAAATATTTTTTAGCTAGAAATCGAATAGTAAGTGGAATATCAATAGGTGTATTAATTGTTGAAGCTGCTTATAGAAGCGGAACTAGTGTCACTGCAAGATTTGCAACAGAACAGAATAAAAAGGTATTTGTATTACCACATGAAATAGAAGATATACATGGTGTTGGAACAAATAGATTAATTAGAAAAGGTGCAATTTTAGTAACTTCTGCTGAAGAAATCATCAATGAATTTAAATTTTTGGAATATAAAAAAATACATAAGGATGTTAGAAAACAAGAGATTAATACAATACAAAAAACAAAAGAAAGAAACAGAGAGAAACAAGAACGAGATAAGAAACAAAAGGAAATAGACAGACAAGAACAAGAGAAAAAACAAAAAGAAATAAATATGAGTAAACTAAAGAATAAAAAAGAACAAAAGATATATAAAATTATAACAACAGAAGTAATTAGCATAAATGAAATATGTAAAAAATCAAACATGCCATTCTATGAAATAAGCTCAATATTATTTTCTCTTGAAATAGAAGGATATATAGAAAAAGTTGCAGGAGGATATAGGTGTATTTTAAACAAAGAATAGGAAAACTAGGAGAAGACTTAGCATACCAATATTTACAGAAAAATAATTACAAAATAATAGAAAAAAATTTTACTTGTAGGCAAGGAGAAATTGATATTATTGCAAGAGATAATAGAAAAAAAGAATTAGTTCTAATTGAAGTAAAAACAAGAACAAATTTTAAATATGGAAATCCATGTGAGGCAGTGAATAAGCAGAAAAAGAAACATATTTATTATGCAGGTCAATATTATATTTATAAAAATGGAATAAAAAACATTTCAATTCGTTTAGATGTAATAGAAATCTATATAAAAAATGGAACTTATCATCTAAATCATATAAAAAATGCTTTTTATGAGAAATAATTATAAAATAGCATTGACAATTATGTAAATTGATTATATAATTAAGAAAAATTTTGGAGGTGATAGAATGAGCAGACAGAACCGAAGACATCCAACCCATCCGATGTTACCTCATTCAGAGGAGTGCAGACGGGTGACGGACAGGACTATTCCAAGGAGACCTAATACATCTCCTAAACCTACGAATAATGTCACCAAAAGGAGGCCATTTTTTATAACGAAGTAAGATATAGAATGGAATAACCTCAAAAAACCTCACTGTATTTTAGTGGGGTCTTTTATATTGTAAAACTAATTGGTGGATGAACAACATATGTAGTATGAAAAGTAATCTAAAATGTCAAAAAATATAAATTATGTCACTATTGTTATATATTAGAAAAATCATACTGGCTTTCTAATATATAAAACATATTGCACACAAATTTATTACATAGATTTAGCTAAAATCCAATAATTTCATTATAAATTTCGATAGCAAAATTATCAGTCATACCAGAAATAAAATATAAAACAGCTTTATAAAAATCAGTGGAACTATCTTTATCAAAAAGAATTTTATTCTTCAATTTTAAATCTTCACGATTACCAAAATCATAATAATTACTTAAAAATTCTAGAAATGTCTTGCAAAGTTTAGGGTAAGTTCTTTCCATATTTTCTATATTAGAAAAGGTATCGATGCCATTAAAAGTAGATTTTAGCAAAGAATATATTTCATTTAAAACAACTTCAAAATATCTATTTGAAGGCATAATTCTTTTACAGCAATAAATATTTTTATAATTAAATTTATTAATTTGATTAATTAACTCAAAAGCTTTATCTGAAAAACATAAACCTTTTTCAGGAGAAGAGTTATCACATAAATCTTTAATTAAATTATTTATAATAATAGTATTATTGATTTTTTCCTCATCATAGTTACAACCTAATAAATCATATAGTTCGTTTAAATGCTCATCTAAAATTCCCAAAGTGATAGCATCTTCAATATCACGCCCAAGATAAGATATTTTATCTGCAATTTTTACAATACAAGCCTCCCAAGTATATGGTGAATATTGATTTGGATAGGTATAATTATACAAATCTATAAATTCATCTCTAGGTTTCAAGGAATTTTCAGATACCTCTCCACAATGAGAAATAATACCATCTCTAACAGCATACGTTAAATTTAAGTTTTGTTTATATTTATTATTATCTTCTAACAATTCTATACAATCTACTAATTCAAGTCCATTTCTTTCATGCCAAAAAGATTCTTCAATATCTTGTTTAGCGATATTTGACAATATTTTTTCGCCAACATGACCAAAAGGACTATGTCCTAAATCATGAGCAGATGCAATAGCTTTTGTAAGTTCGGAATTCAACCCCAGATATTGTGCAATGGTATAACTAATTGATTCTACATGAGTTACATGCTCAATTCTTGTACAGATATGGTCATTATTTGGAGAAAAAAATACTTGTGTTTTGTGCTTTAATCTTCTATAAGCACCAGAATGTATAATTCTAGTATAATCTCTACCAAATTCAGTGCGAATATCATTATTTCTTGCATAAAGAGGAATTTCTCTTTTTATCATATTGTTCCATTTTTGATTTGTCTGATTTGCTGCATAGTTAGTAAATAAATCCTTCATAAAAATCTCCTTTTAATATGTAATTTATATAAGTTTACAATAAATAAAATGAAAAGTCTAGTTGCGTTTTATTAAAGAGATTATTTAAAATTAATTATAATAATTTGTATTTTAGTTCTAATAGCGTGAAGCTAGAAGTTTATTTTGTGCATTATTATAATTAATTTCAAATGATTATCACATTATTATTGAACTAAAAAAAATATAATAGTATAATAAATAGCGAAAGGAGATAGAAATGTTTAATTTAATAAAAGACGAATTTGAAGAAAATTCAGATGATATTTTAGAAACTATAAACAAAATGTTAGAAAAAAACAATAAAGAAAAAGAAAGTAAAGAAGAAAATCAAAAAGAAAGCAAAAAAGATTAAAATAAAAATATAGATACAAAATATAGGAGGAGAAATAAATGGGAAAATTATTTGTAATAGATGGAACAGATGGAAGTGGAAAACAAACACAATTTACAAAATTACAAGAAAGATTAACAGAGGAAGGAATTGATTATAAAACAGTAAGTTTTCCAAATTATGATAGTCCAAGTTCTTCGTTAGTTAAAATGTATTTATCAGGAGAATTTGGAAAAAACGCAAAAGATGTAAGCCCATACATTGCATCTACATTTTATGCTGCAGACAGATATGCAACATATCAGACCAAATATAAAAAATATTTTGAAGAAGGTGGTATTTTATTAGCTGATAGATACACAACTGCTAATATGGTACACCAAGCAGGAAAAATAACTGATAGAGAAGAAAGAAAAAAATTTTTAGATTGGTTATGGGATTTTGAATTTAATTTATATGGATTACCAGTACCCACAGAAGTATTTTTCTTGAATATGCCAGTAGAAAAATCTTTGGAATTAATAAAGGAGAGAGAAAATAAATTTACACATGATGCTAAAAAGGATATTCATGAAAGTGATGAAAATCATTTAAAAGATGCATATAATGCAGCATGTAGTGTTGCAAAAGATTATAACTGGTATGAAGTACAATGCGTTAAAGATGATAAGATAAGAACAATTGAAGACATTCATGAACAAATATATAATGAAATAAAGAAAAGATTACAATAAGATTTAACGAGAAAAAGTGAAAAATAACGAGAAAAAAAGAGATTATTAAAGATTTGAAAACAGACAAAGTTTAAAGTAGTTCAAATTGGAAAAAAAGTAATCTAAAGTTAGTTGGAATATTTATCCAAAGTATAGTATAATATATATCGATGGTGCATTATTCTAGTCATACAAACTTTACGAGGGTGGGGCTAAAAATCCACTAAAGGGCACATCGTTGAAGTTTCTTAGGGTTGCGCGAAATGCCAGTTTTGTGTGGCTTTAGGGAGTAAAGAATCTAGGGTATTATATAATGGCATATATAAGATCCCCTATTTTCGCGGAGGCTTAAAACAATGTTTTAAGTGAAACCTATGTTGAGTGCCAAGACACGAAATACATAGAGTAGCCTGTCTTGAGTGAAGGTATTGGGATTAATTTTAACATAAATAAAATTCAATTTTGGCCAAATTAGTTTTATTCTATAAGTTATGAAATTGCATTTGCAAAAGAGACTAGTAAAGCTCAAAAGTATGTTAAGGAAAACTTCTAGAATGTTTGCTAAATCTATAGCATAGAAGTCTAGGGATTAAGGTACAGATTTTAGTGGCGATCTGGTGTCTACATATTAATAGTAGATATTTCCCTTAAACGGAAACGGCTATAACAGTAATGTTAAGCGGGAAATAGAGAAATTCGACTAGACCTAAACTGTAAAATTTACTTAGACTTTGACCATCTAATAATAAAATAAACAATAGGCAGATATTAATCTGCCTAAAATTATTATAAAAAGGAAAGCAGTTGAAAAATAATTACAATTTTGGCAAAAAATGAAATCAGATAATTGCTTCATTTATATGTATATTGAGCCAAAATTTAGTTCTTTTATAACCTGACTAATGCCTTAAGGAAGGAATGAAATTAAAATGAAAAACAAACAAGAAAACAGAGAAAATCAAAAAGAACACTCGAATATTAAATGGTTTATCCAAATTTTTATTACAACATTTATTTTATCAATAATATTCTCGTACATATCAGCAAATGGAGTGTCAAATTTAAGTTTATTGCCAGCAATTTTAATATTAGTATTAGTAATAGTATTAGGAATATTTTTTGACATTATAGGTGTAGCAGTAACAGTTGCAAATGAAAATGAATTTCATGCAAAAGCAACAAAAAAAGTAAAAGGATCAAAAGATTCTATAAATTTAATTAGAAATGCACCAAAAGTTGCTAATATTTGTGCAGATGTTATTGGTGACATATGTGGAGTATTAAGTGGTGCAATTAGTGCTTTGATTTCTATAAAAGTAACAGAAAAAATTGGAATTAATTTTGATATCCAATTTATACTAAGTGCAACAGTTGCAGCTTTAACAGTAGGGGGTAAAGCTTTAGGCAAAACAATCGCAAATAACAATTCAACACAAATTGTACATGCAGTTGGAATAATATTAAATAAATTTAAAAGAAAATCTTAAAAATAGAAATATTTTAGCAATTGATTAAATTTTATAATTACTAATATTTATAGCAATGTACTTGCTCCCAGGAGTGATATATTAAATTTTTTAAGCTCCCCCAAGTAATTCCTACTCGTATCCTCCTAAAAAAGTTTAATATATAACTCCTTCACGCCATTTAAACTTATAATTTATTAATAATTATAAAATTTAGTCAATTGCTATTTTGAATTTTTATATACAAACTGTACAATAATAAAGAAAAGGAGAGAACTATGAAAGCATTAATAACAGGAGCATCTTCAGGAATTGGAAGAGACATAGCAAGAACATTAAGTCAAAAAGGATACGACCTAGTACTAGTTGCAAGAGATGAAGAAAAATTGCGTAATGTAAAAGAAGAATTAGAAAAGAATAATGTTAATATAGAGACAATAACAATGGATTTATCAATAGAAGAAAATTGTAAAGAACTCCACAAAAAAGTAAAAAATGTGGATATCTTAATTAATAATGCGGGATTTGGAGATTGTGGAAATTTTACGAAGACAAGTTTAGATAAAGAAATTAAAATGATAAATACAAATATTACAGCATATCACATTTTAACAAAATTATATCTAATTGATATGAAAGCTAAATGTAGTGGGAAAATATTAAATGTTGCATCAATTGCAGGATTTATGCCAGGGCCATTAATGTCTACTTATTATGCAACAAAATCATATATTGTTAGACTATCTGAAGGAATTAGAGAAGAGTTGAAAAAAGAAAAATCAAATGTACAAATTAGTATTTTATGCCCAGGACCTGTAAGCACAAACTTTAATAATGTAGCAAATGTTAAATTTCATATGAGAGAAGCAAACAGCCAAAAAGTAGCCGATTATGCAATTGAAAAGTTAGAAAAAGGGGAATTTTATATTGTGCCAGGTATAGATGTAAAATTAGCAAGGTTAGGAGCGAAACTTACACCAGCTAATATAATAAGTAAAATTACTTATATGATTCAGAAGAAAAAGATAAAGCAATAGTTGCCATTGGTTCCGGGTTTTTTTGCCATTGGTTCCGGGTTTTTTTGGCATTTTTGGCAACCTTATTATAAGTACATCATATACTTAAAAATAACAAATTATAAAATTATCAAAATGCTCGTTCAAGCTAATTATCATAGAAATTCTAAATTCATTTTATGGCACCCTTCCATCAATAGATGAACTCTTTCCATAAAATGAATGTAAGAATTTCTAATTCAATTACTTTCAATGCGCTTTTTTCAAATTTTATAATTTGTTATTTTTTATATTATGAAAGTTAATAAATAAGGTTGCCAAAAAAACCCGGAACTAATGGCAACTTTTTTCTTGACAAACGCGAACAAATATTTTATAATATTTTTGGTGATATTATGGAAAAACAAATATTACACATTGATGTTAATAATGCATTTTTAAGTTGGACAGCTGTTAATATGTTAAAACAAGGTTATGAAATTGACATACGAGAGATTCCAGCAATTATTGGTGGAGATGAAACAAAAAGGTCAGGTATTGTATTAGCTAAAAGTATGAAAGCTAAAGAGTGTGGTATAAAAACAGCAGATACAATTTATGAATCGAGAAGAAAATGTCCTAATTTGAAAATTTATTCTTCTGATTTTAAAATATATAGAAAATATTCTAATATGCTATATGAATTATTATTGCAATATACAGATAAAATAGAAAGATTTAGTATTGATGAGTGTTTTTTAGATATGACAGACTATTTAATGAAATCAACTTTATTAGATAAAGCAAACAAAATAAGCAAAAGAGTAAAGGAAGAATTAGGTTTTACTGTTAATATTGGCGTAGCACACAATAAATTGTTAGCAAAAATGGCTTCTGATTTTACTAAGCCAGATAGAGTACATACTTTGTTCGAAGAAGAAATACCTATAAAAATGTGGCCTTTACCAATATCAGATTTGTTTATGTTAGGAAAAAGAACAGTTCCAAAATTAAATAATATGCAAATAAAAACTATAAAAGATTTAGCAAATACAGACAAAAATTTATTAAGTAAAAAGTTTGGTAAGCATGGATTACAAATGTGGGAATATGCTAATGGAATAGATGACTCAGAAGTACAATATAAAGAAGAAAAGCCAAAAGGTGTAGGAAACTCAATTACTTTAGCTCAGAATGTTACAAATATTGAGAAACTAGAAGAAATATTACTAGCTTTAACAGAGCAAGTTACATATAGATTAAGAAAATATGATTTACTAGCAAACACAGTAAGTGTACAACTTAGGACAAGCAATTTTCAAGACACTTCTCATCAAGGAAGGTTATTAACTGCAACATCTTCAACTAAGGAAATATATGCAAAAGCAAAACAATTACTTACTCAAATGTATCATAAATCAATGGAAATACGATTAATAGGAGTAAGGGTAGATAATCTAGTAGAAAAAGAAGAATTGCAAATATCACTATTTCAAGATAAATTAAATGATAAACAAGAAAAGTTAGATAATGTTGTAGATGAAATCAAAGAAAAATATGGATATAATGCTATTACAAGAGCAGGAAAAATGGAACTTGATAATGTGTTAAGATTAAAAGATATAAAAGAATAATAAACTTTTTAGCATAAAATCAATAGGAATAAATGGTAAACTTGGTAAAAAACTTAAAATACAATAAAAACAGATAGGGAAGAATTAAAATGTATGAAATAGAATATAATGGAGAAAAAATACCATATGAAATAACAAAATCAAAAATTAAGAATTTGTATATTCATATAAAAGAGGGAAAAGTAATTGTTAAAGCACCTTTAAAGTTAAAAGAGAAACATATTGTGGATTTTGTAAATAAAAAATCGAAGTGGATTTATAAAAATGTAAAAGAAGTGGAAAAACGAGTTAAAAAAGAAAATATAATAAAATCCGAGGATATACAAAAATTAGAAATGATTGTAAATAACAGTGTGCAAGAATATTCTGAGAAATTAGGAATTAGTCCCAATAAAGTAAAATTTAAAAATATAAAATATGCTTGGGGAAGTTGTTCGTCTAAAAAGAATATATCTATAAACATTCAATTAGCTACAAAAGAAGAACAGGTTATTAAATATGTTGTATTACATGAAATGTGTCACTTGAAATATATGAATCATTCAAAAGACTTTTGGAATTTAGTAGAAAATTATATGCCAAATTATAAAATATATAAGAAAAGACTTAAAGCATAGAAATAAGAAATGAATATCAAATTTAGGAGAAATAATAGAAATTGCATACTAAATTAAATACGAAAAAGATAATAATAAAAAATATTAAGGCAATACATATAAAATAATGTAAAAAAATGGAAAAAATTGGCGAAATTTGCGATGAAAAGTTCTTGCAAACCTTCTTAAACCGTTGTATCATAGAAAAGTGCGAAACAAAAGAGGAGGAAATAAAAGTGAAAACATTTTTCGGAAGTACATTTATAAACAAACAAGAATTGGAAGAAGCAAACATTAATTATCCAATCAAATTAGAATATTATAAAATAATTAATGAAGATGAACTAATTGCAAGAAAGGGTACAAAATTTGGAGTAAATATTATTAAAACAGAATATAGAGAAGATTCTCCAAAAGTAGAAGAAGAAACGATAAAATACTTATCTAATGACGAACAAAAAGTAGATGAGATATTAGAAAGTTTAAAATGTAATGAGGTAACACCTATAACATTACAAGATGTTATTATAGATTTTTCAAAACAAATATTATTTTTATAAAGTAACAAATTGGTTACTAGTCAGCCTTATTAATTATTTCTCTTGTGCGAAAGCTTAATATATGATTTTTTCATACCTTGTGTGTCGCAACTTCCAGGATAAAAGATACTAGTCTGTAAGTTGCTCCAATTGCACTCGCTTTGCTCGTTTGGTTGCTTAGGCGGTATTTCAAAAATCATATATTAAGCTTTTACACTAAAAATATAGGAGCAAGGCTGAACAGAAACACAAATTGTTATATGCATAAATTAAATTATATAAAAGGCTTGCAAAATATAGGAATTTATTCTAAAATACTAACAGTATAAAATAGAATTAGATAAATCTATTGAGGAGGAGTACATGGCTGATAAATTAATTATAGTAGAATCACCAGCAAAGGCAAATACAATAAAAAAATTTTTAGGAGGCAGCACAAAAGTAGTAGCATCAATGGGACACATTAGAGATTTACCAAAATCAAAGTTAGGTGTTGATGTAGAGCACGACTTTGAACCAGAATATATTAATATTAGAGGAAAAGGAGACTTAATAAAATCTCTAAAAAAGGAAGCAAAAAAAGCAAAAAAAGTATATATCGCAACTGACCCCGATCGTGAAGGAGAAGCAATTGCATGGCATTTAGCTACTATTTTAAATGAAGAAAAAGATAAAATAACCAGAGTTACATTTAATGAAATAACAAAAGGAGCAGTACAAAAAGCAATTAAAGAACCAAGAGATATAGACATTAATCTAGTAGATGCGCAACAAGCCAGAAGAGTACTAGACAGAATTGTTGGTTATAAAATAAGTCCAGTTTTGTGGAAAAAAGTAAGAAGAGGACTATCAGCAGGACGTGTTCAATCAGTTGCAGTAAAACTAATTGTCGATAGGGAAGAAGAAATAGAAAAATTTATTCCAGAAGAATACTGGAACATATATGCTAATCTTGAAGAGCAAAACAATAAAAAACAATTTGAAGCGAAATTTTATGGTAAAGACGGAAAAAAACAAGAAATTCATTCACAAGAAGAAGTAGATGAAATATTAAAAGTAATAAAAAAAGCAAAATATATTGTTAATGAAATTAAAAAAAGCGAAAAGAAAAGAAATCCTGCACCACCATTTACAACAAGTACAATGCAACAAGAAGCTTCTAGAAAAATAGGATTTACATTAAAGAAAACAATGTCAGTGGCTCAAGGATTATATGAAGGTGTAAATATCCCAGAACATGGAACAGTCGGATTAATCACATACATGAGAACAGACTCTACAAGACTTTCAGAAGAAGCAAGAAGTGTAGCCAAAAAATATATTACAGAAACATATGGCGAAAAATATTATGAAAATAGATATTACAAAGCTAAAAAAGATTCACAAGACGCACACGAAGCAATAAGACCTACTTATATAGATTTAGATCCAGATAGCATAAAAGATGCATTAACAAGAGATCAATATAAACTATACAAATTAATTTATCATAGATTTATGGCTAGTCAAATGGCAGCAGCAATTTATGATACAATGTCAGTAACAATAGATGCAGATAGTTATACTTTTAAAGCGAATGGCCAAGCAATTAAATTCAAAGGATTTATGACTTTATATGTAGAAGGAACAGATAATAAGGAAGAAGAACAAGAAGGAATGTTACCAGACTTAAAAGAAAAACAAGAATTAAAACTAGACAAGATAAATCCAAAGCAAAGCTTTACAGAGCCACCACCTAGATATACAGAAGCAAGTTTAGTAAAAGCTTTAGAAGAAAAAGGAATTGGAAGACCAAGTACTTATTCTCCTACAATTACAACAATTTTAGATAGAAGATACATTGAAAAAGAACAAAAACAACTAATTCCAACAGAATTAGGAAAAATAGTAAACAAATTATTAATTGAAAATTTTACAGATGTTATTAATGTTGAATTCACTGCAGAAATAGAAAATGAATTTGACGAGATTGCAGACGGAAATGAGCCATGGAAAAAAATGATACGAGAATTCTATGGACCATTCCAGAAAGAAGTAGAAAAAGTAGAAAAAGAATTAGAACATGTAGAATTAGTAGACGAAGTATCAGATGTGCCATGTGAAAAATGTGGTAGAATGATGGTATATAAATATGGAAGATATGGAAAATTCTTAGCTTGTCCAGGATATCCAGAATGTAAAAATGCAAAACCTATTATAGAAACAATAGAAGAACCTTGTCCTAAATGTGGAGCAACAGTACAAGTAAGAAAAACAAAGAAAAGAAGAAAATATTATATATGTGAGAATAATCCAGCTTCTTGTGATTATATTTCTTGGAACAAGCCAAAAAAAGGCGAGGAAATAGATAATAATAATGTTAAACAAGAAGTGGAAGAAGAAAACAAAACTACTAAAAAAAAGAATACTACAAGAAGAAAGAAATCAAAATCAGCTAAGTGATTATAAAACATACATATTACTTGGTTAATAGTTCGATAAAACTGAATATCAACCAGGAAGCGACTTTTCAATGAAGTTTCCCTGAAAAATACGTTATATGACTTGACAATATAACGTATTTTTGGTATTATTTTATTTGCTTAAGCATATAATGAAATATATGCTATAAGGAAATTGACAATTCGCAGGTATAGTTTAGTGGTAAAACATAACCTTGCCAAGGTTAAGTTACGGGTCCGATTCCCGTTACCTGCTCCAAAAGAATAATTTATATGGCGATATAGCCAAGTTAAGTTAGCTGTTAACGAAAGCTTTGCTTGAGTTTTACAGATAACTTATGCAAAATGAGTGAAACTCATTTTGTAGGTAAGGTATAGTTATTCAGTTTTATAAAGTTATTTATATGGCGATATAGCCAAGTGGTAAGGCACGAGTCTGCAAAACTCTGATCCCCGGTTCGAATCCGGGTGTCGCCTCCATATCAGCACGATTTAAGGTCGATTTTATAACCTATCATAGATTATCACAAATTGACACAAAGTGCTATAAATACACTCTCACAAGGGAGTGTATTTTCATTTCTTAATCAACTACCTATCACAGATTATCACAATTTATTATAAAATTTGCTGTACAATTGGTGTACATTGGTGTAAACAAATTTTTATAGTATAAATTAGAAACTAGTAAATAATAAGTTCTAATATACCAACCTATTATTTAGTAGTTTATTGCTCTTTATTTAGATTTTTTGATAGCATACTTCGTAAATTAAATTTATTACTTTACTAGAATATAAAAATATGCAAAATTTTGTTTTGTTCGCTTGTATTATTATAAAATATGTAGTATAGTAATTAAAGATAGAAATGAGATAGCAGATATGTTGTGGCTACCACTTTCAATACTCGATATATTCGAGAGCAAGGAGGTGGTTGTTTATGGGATTTATATTAACTCTAATATATGCTTTGGGATTTTCCCTAACTATAAACGTAGCCTTATTGTGTATTATATACATAATGTGGACTAATAAACAATAAAAAAACAACACATTCTGCTTTGGTCGGTGGAAATGTGTTGTTACTAAAATGTATTTGGTAGTCACATGTCTGTGACTCTCATTTTCTATCTATATTATACACAGATTTTTAGCAAAAGTCAAATAAAATTTTATACTAACAGAAATAAAGATTAAATTTTTTTATTTTATTACAAATTCATCTTTAATACT
>CANPDB010000039.1 GCA_947572725.1 uncultured Clostridium sp.
ATAAAATCACTTCGTGATTTTAGAAAGAGTTTTCCTACAAAAAATTTATGCTATCAGTAAAAGATACTCATTTGCAAAAAGAGTAGAAAAATGTTATAATTATGTTAATAATTTCTGAAGTTCACTTAAATAAAAGACAGGAGGAAGAATTATGGCAAAGATAGTAGATGAAATTTGGGATAAGGAGAAGTTTTTGTGGATAGTTTACTTACAGGTAAGGGAAGAACAAGTAAAAGCTATATGGAAATTATCTTCTACCGATAAAACTAAGTTGAAAGTGTATTTTGACTTAGAAAAGAAACAAAAGCATTCAATGTATGCAATCGCGGACTGCATAGAAACAATTCGCGATTCGTATATGATAGCAAGTGGCTGCAGTACCATTGAATTTGAATTCAATGGACAAAAAATTGAAGTAAAAGATGGTTCTGGTGCACCAAGTGCATTGGAACAGATGGCAAAAACAGTGTATTTTTAAGTGAACTAAAAGTAATTTATTACGAAAAGGCAGAAAATGTAATTGTTTTATTAAATATTACATTTTCTGCCTTAATACTGTACAACCAGCCAAAAATATGATATAATAGCACCATCGGAAAAAAGAAGAAAAATAACAAGGAGATAGCAAATGGGATTTTTTGAAAAACTAAAAAGCGGAATGAACAAAACAAAAACATCATTTGACGAAAAAATAAACAACGTATTTAGCAACTTCAGAAAAGTAGACGAAGACTTTTTAGAAGAACTAGAAGAAATACTAATAATGTCAGATGTAGGAATAGACACATCAATAAAAATCATAAATAATTTAAGAAACAGATTAAAAAAGGAAAACATACAAGACGAAAATGATGTAAAACAAGCATTAAGAGAAGAAATGCAAAAAATACTAGATGTAACAGATATTAGTTTACATCTAAATACAAAACCATCAGTAATATTAGTAGTTGGGGTAAATGGAGTAGGAAAAACAACATCAATTGGAAAAATAGCAAACCGTATAGCAAAAGATGGTAAGAAAGTTGTAATAGCAGCAGCAGACACATTTAGAGCAGCAGCAGTAGAACAATTAGAAATATGGGCAAATCGTTCAGGAGCAGACATTGTAAAAAGGGCAGAAGGAATAGACCCAGCATCAGTTGTATATGATGCAATAAAAATAACAAAGGAAAAGGGAGCAGATGTTTTAATTGTTGATACAGCTGGAAGATTGCATAATAAAAAATATTTAATGGACGAACTGAATAAAATACAAAAGGTAATTAATAAAGAAATGGCAGAAGCGGATAGAGAAGTATTATTAGTTATTGATGGAACAACAGGGCAAAATGCAATTTCACAAGTAAAAGCATTTAAAGAAGAAACTGATATAACAGGATTAGTACTAACAAAATTAGATGGAACAGCAAAAGGTGGAGTAGTAATTGGAATTGTAGAGGAAAACCAAATACCAGTAAAATTCATTGGTGTTGGGGAGCAAATAGATGATATGGAAATATTTAATGCAGAAGATTTTGTAAAAGCAATAATATAGAGGAGGTTGAAATAGTGGAGGAAAACACTAACAAAAACAAAGAAAAAATGCAAAAAGAAACACAAAACGGAGAACAAGTAAAAAATGGAAAAAAACAAGGAAAAAAAACAGAAGAAGTAAAAAAAGAGAAAAAACAAGAAATGCAAGCAAGTGAAGAAATAAACAAAGAAACAAAGCAACAAGCAAAGCAAGAAACAATTATGGATACTGCAAATACCAAAGAAACAGGAATGAGGAATAAAAAGAAAAAAAGCAAAACAAGAATGTTACTAGTACTTCTATTTTTAGCTGTATTTGCTATAATCAGCTATATTGGATTACGAGGAAGTTACTTAGAATACAAAGAATTAGGAGAGCAGTATATTAATATATTCAAAACAAATTTAATTTATCGTTATACTATTATGGCGATTAACTTTGTTATATTATACTTTGTTTTATATATGACAAATAGAGGAATAAAGAAAGGCTTAAAGCCATTTTTTGAAAAAGAATCAAAAACCATACCAAAACTATTAAACAAATCTTTAGCATTAGTAATATCAGCAATAGTGAGTGTTATTGTTTCCTCAATATTTGTACAAAAAATAATGCTTATACTTAACAGCACATCATTTGGAATACAAGATACAGTTTTTGGATTTGATATATCATATTACTTTTTCCAAAAGCCAGTAATTCAAAGTCTTGTAGTATATTTTATAACACTAGTTATAGGAATTACAATATATATGGCATTATACTATGTTATAGTATTTAATAGATTTTTTGATGGTATAGATGGCAAAATGCTAAAAGAAAGTCTATTTATGAAAAAGCTATTAAGAAATATATTTTTAATAGTAGTAGGTATAGCAGCATTTACAGTATTAAATACACAAAACATTTTATTTGGAAAGATACTAACAATAAATAATGATAATAGTGTAGACTTAGATATTATTGGTGCAGGTGTAACAGAAACAACTATAAAATTATGGGGATATATTGCATTTGCAGTTGTAATGGTAATTGTAGCTTATCGTGCAATAAAATATTTTAAAGAAGGAAGCACAAATAAAGTTCTAAAAAACCTAGCAATTATACCTGGATATTTAGTAATACTATTTATAGCAATGGTAATATTCGATGTAGCATTTGTAAATAAAAATGAATTAGATAAAGAAAAAGAAAACATTGCAGAGAATATAAAAAATACAAAAAGTGCTTATAATATTAATATAGAAGAGAGAAATATAGAAAATTCAGGAACTATCACAAATGAAGAAGTAGAAAACAATGAAAATGTAATTAAAAATATACCAATAATTAGTCAAGAAGCAGTAATTAGCACATTAGAAGATAATCAAACAAATACAGGATATTTTTCATATAGAAATGCAAATTTAGCTAAATATAAAATAAATGGAAAACAACAATTAGTATATGTATCTCCAAGAGAGATTACAAACACAGGCAGAACATATAATAATAAAACATATGAATATACTCATGGAATGGGACAAATAATAACATCAGCAACAGAAAGTACAAATACAGGAAGTATAGAATACATACAAAAAGATATATCAGGAAAAGATGAAAAAATAAAGGTATCTCAACCTAGAATGTATTTTGGATTAAACACAAAGGAAACAATTGCAACAAATGCAAAAAACAAACAAGAATATGACTATACAGATGAAAAAGGAAAAGATTATACTTCAATATATGATGGAAAAGCAGGACTACAATTAGGATTTTTAGATAGATTAATATTAGGAATAACAAAAGGAGATGTTAATTTAGCATTTTCAGGAGAGATAACAAGTGACAGTAAAATTTTAATTAATAGGGATGTAGTTTCAAGAGTAAAAAAAGCTTTACCATATTTAATTTATGACGAAAATCCATATACAGTAATTACAGATGAGGGAAAAATTGTATGGGTAATAGATGGATACACAGTATCAAGTCAATATCCATATTCACAATACACAAATATTCAACATGATGGAATAAAAGAAAATATTAACTACATTAGAAACTCAGTAAAAGTAATTGTAGATAGTTATGATGGAACAATGTCATTCTATATTACAGATAGAACAGATCCAATAGCGATGGCATATAGAAATATATATGATACATTATTTGAAGATTTAGGTACAGAAATACCAGAAGATATTGCAGGTCATATTGTATATCCAGAATTTTTGTATAATGTGCAAGCACAAGTTTTAAAAACATATCACAATGTAAAACCAGATGTTTTATATAGAGCAGATGATTTATGGGACATAGCAAAATATAATAGTGTCAAATCATCAAAATCAACAGGAACATATATGAATCCATATTATACAATGGTAAAAACATCAGAAGATGAGAAATTGGCATTAGTACAAATGTACACACCAGATGAAAAACAAAACTTAATTTCTTATTTAGTAGGAAGTACAAATGGTGCAACAAATGAGTTGAAGTTATATAAATTTTCAGCAGATAGTAACATTGTAGGACCAATGCAATTAGATAAACAAATAGAAGAAGATGAGTTAATTGCAAGTGAATTAGAAATTTTAAATACAACAGGAACAAAATTGACAAAACAAATGATAGTTGTACCAGTAGAAAATACATTATTATATGTAGAGCCAATTTATCAAACAATGTTAAATGAATCAGAAGTACCAGTCCTAAAAAAGGTAATTGTAGCATCTGGTAATAAAGTAGCAATTGGAGATACGCTAAATAAAGCATTAGAGAATTTACTTTCAAAATATGCTGTTGATATAGAAGTTGAAAATACTGAAGATATAGAAGGTCTTATAGAAGCAATTATAAAAGCTAATAAAAATTTAGTAGATTCAAATAATAATAACAATTGGGAAATGATGGGTAAAGATATTAAAAAACTTCAAGAGTTGATTGCTACTTTGGAACAAGTAAAAGAAAAAGAAGATAAGAAAAAAGAGGAATTGGAAAAGGTAAATTCTAATTCAATAGATAGCTCTAATACTGTTTTAGGTAATGAAACTAACTCAAATAATGTAATGGTAAATTCAAATGTAAAGGAATAAGAAACATAATTTGTAGATAAACTTCCGCGATACAGTTGATCCTCGAATTTTATTTACAAACTATAACTTGTTGGTCCAAGAGGAATATAGGTAAAAATTATGAAGTATGGATTAAATAAAGAAGTTTATGAAGAAATAAAAAATATTATTAAAAATAATAAAAAATATCAATTTAAAATATTTGGTTCAAGAGCAAGAGGAGATTTTAAGGCCATTTCAGATATTGATATAGCAGTATTTGAAGAAGTGAAAAAAGAGGATGAATATAAAATAAGAAATGAATTTGATAAATTGAATATTATTTACAAAATTGATTTAGTATTTATAGATAAACAAACAAAAGAAGAGTTGCTACAGTCAATTATAAGAGATGGAGTTGATTTTTAATGGGAAGATTTGATGAAAGAAGAAGAGAATTTGAAAAAGCATTGAATAGGTTAGAAGAAGCATTAAAGGAAGAAGAAACAGATATTGTTATTGATGGTGTTTTACATAGATTTGAATTTACTTTTGAATTGGCATGGAAAACAATGAAAGATTATTTAGAATATGCTGGAGTTATAGATAAAACAGGTAGCCCAAGAGAAATTATACAATCAGCTTTTCAATATGGTATGATTAAAAATGGTGATGCTTGGATTAATATGATGTTAGCAAGAAATAGTTTATCACACTTATATGACGAAGAAAAATCAAGAAATATATATAAAGATATTAAAGAAATATATTTAGAATTATTGGAAAATTTGAATCAAAAACTTGATGAAATATTATAAAAAAGAATAAAAAATAAATAAAGAATCCACTATAATATTAGGTGGATTTTTTATTTTAAACAAAAAATCTGACAAAATTGATTTTATACAAAATAATTATTCAAAATAAAGTGGAGTTTTTATGTTTGGAAAGAAGAAAATAAATATTTTAAATAAATCGGTTGATGAATTGACTAAAATTCTTCAAGAAGGAAATTTAGTAGAATTATCTTATATTTTGGGAAATAGGAAAGAGATTATTAAAAGAAATTTGATTGCAGGAATTTTTAGGGGAGTGGGTATTGGAATTGGTGTAACTATTATTACAGCGGTTTTGGTAATTTTGCTTCAAAAAATTGTTACTTTGAATATTCCTGTAATTGGTGAATATATCGCAGATATTGTAGAAATTGTGGAAAGAAGTAGGTAATGTTATAATTAAAATTTCCATAATATATTTGCAAAATTCTATGTGATATAGTATAATATTTACATAATTCATCAGAAGGGAGTGATTCAATGAAACGAAATTATCATTGGGAAAGGATACCAGTAAAAATAATATCCTTAGAAAAAGGAAGAGGCTGTATGGGAGAGCTTCGTATTGAAGCCGTTTTAGAGTCACGGTCATCTAACGAAGTAGAAACAAAACAGTTTAATGTAAACTGGGTATATGCGACCAGTGTAAAAAAAGCAGAAAAGCTGTATGGAAATTATATGCCGAAATGTTTTGAGTGGGCATATGACCACGCAGAAGTAGGGCAGGAGGTGTTTTTACATCACTGCTTGGATGACAATTCAAAGTATTTTTATTATTGTTAATGCTGTAGCGTGAGTTTCTATAGTGTGTCTCTGCAATTTTCGTTAGAAAAAGATAGTGGGTGTACTTCAATTACTGGAGTACATCCACTGTTTAGTAATTCAATATTATTTTTCTAATTTATAAAAAACTTTTTTACCCTTTTTCAAAATAGCATAACCATTTAAAAAATCCTTATCAGACAATTGATAATTAATATCTGTTATTTTATCATCATTTAAAGAAATACCACCCTGATTAATTAGAGTTCTTGCTTGACCTTTAGAAGGAGCAATATTAGTTAATATAATAGCGTCAACTATAGAAATATTACTATTATCTAATTTTACAGTTGGCATATTATCAAGGCTACCCTGTCCACTAAATAAAGCATTTGAAGCTTCTTCTGCTTTTTTAGCTTCTTCTTCTCCATGAACTAATTTTGTAATTTCAAATGCAGCTATTTTTTTAGCTTCATTTATTTGTTCATCTTTTAAAGAAGATAATTCTTTAATTTTTTCCATAGGCAAGAAAGTTAGCATTTTCAAAACATTTTCAACACTACTATCTTCCATATTTCTCCAATATTGATAAAATTCATAAGGAGAAGTCTTTGAAGCATCTAACCATAATGCACCTTTTTCAGTTTTACCCATCTTTTTGCCTTCTTTTGTTGTAAGAAGTTTAAAAGTCAAACCAAAAGAATCATCTTTACCAATTTTTCTAATTAACTCAACACCACCAATGATATTTGACCATTGGTCATTACCACCCATTTGTAATTTACAACCATAAGTCTCATATAAATGTAAAAAGTCATAAGATTGCATTAACATATAACTCATTTCAAAAAATGTTAAACCAGTTTCCATCCTTTGTTTATAACATTCAGCAGCAAGCATTCTATTTACTGAAAACAAACTACCAATATCACGAACAAAATTAATAAAGTTTAAATCCAATAACCAATCTGCATTATTTACAATAATTGCAGCATTTTCACCCTCAAAACTAACAAACTTTTCAATTTGTTTTTTTATGCATTCTACATTGTGATCAAGTTCCTCACGAGAAAGCATTTTTCTCATATCAGTTTTACCAGAAGGATCACCAATTGTAGCTGTACCACCACCAACTAAAATAATTGGTTTGTGACCACACTTTTGCATATGACTTGCAACCATCAAAGAAACAAAGTGACCTACATGTAAGCTATCAGCAGTAGGATCAATCCCTATATAAAAAGGGACAGATTGTTTACCAAATAACTCTTTAATTTCAGCTGGATGAGTCATTTGTTCAATATATCCTCGTTCTTCCAATATATTAAATACATTTTCCATTTTAATTCATCCTTTCAATATTAGCAATATTCATAATGCATAAGGATTATACATTATAAAGTTTTAATTAAAAGTAACACCATTATTACCATTATTCCCAGTATTTAAATTATTACCATATTGCTCTTTATATTCTTGTAATTCTTCATATCCCATAAATCTATTTAAATTTTTAACAGAAATTCCTGTTTGACCAGATATAGTATCCAAAGATTCACCTAAACCATTTTCTTTAATATAAGATTTAAAATTAGAAAATTCAAACCCATCTTTAATACTACATTTAGGGCATACAACACCTTCTGATACATAAAAACTACCACATCTACTACATTTGTTAAATTCCATAATTTTTTCCTCCATTCATCTTTTGACAATTACCTACAAAATTTATTGTATTGTATCATAATTTTTATAAAAGATAAAGTATTTTGAAAAAAATATGTCAAAAATTGTGACAAAAGGGCCGGGTCTTTTTGTCACAATTAATTTATATGAAATTAGAATAAAAGAGAGAAATCATTGGATAACGATTTCTCTCCACTGCTTACTCTTGAGCATAACCTGTGCCATATCCTACATAATATCCATGCTGGTAAGCTTTACTTTCGGTATCAGGGTATTTCTCCTCGTAACGATTCAGGCCATCATGATAGCCGGCATCGTATCCCCGTTCCCATTCTGCTTTTTCCTCAGTAGTTAACTCTTCAGGTGTTTAGTTCATAAATTTATCAGAAATATCAGGAAAAGACTTATGCAATCTAATAGGTCTTAAATTCATATCTGTAAAACAATGCTTTGTTTCGCCGGTCAAAACAGTAGAGTTAGTAGATTTATTTATTACATTATAACCAACTGTTAAACGCACACCATTAGAATCTTTTATAAAAGGTGTGATAACAATAATATCATCAAATGTAACATGTTGTTTAAAAGAGCAATTTACTCCTAATACAGGAATCATAATACCTTGTTCTTCAAGATATGAATAGGGAATACCCATTGCATCTAACATAGAGCATCTGGCTTCTTCTAAAAATCTTATGTAATTGGAATGATGAACTACTCCCATTCTATCAGTTTCGTAATAATTTATTCTTCTTTCATATGTAAAATCCATTTATAACGCTTCCTTTCAAGTTGTTATTATAAAAAAAGATTTTACTATTGTCAAATATGTTATTTCAAATGCTTAAAATTTAATTATGAAAGTTTAGAAATTTAAAACTACTCGCTCCCAGAGGATAGTATTTATATATTTTTTCGTTATCCCCATTCTAAAAATTCTGCCAAAAGTTCATAGAACTTTTGAGAATTTTTGAACGGTCCCCACAAGCCCACTTCAAAATATATAAATACTATCCTCTTCGCGCTATTAAAATTATATGTACTTAAACTTTCATAATTAAATTTTAAGCATTTACAATACAAATATGTAAAAAACATTTTATATATTAAACTTGTCTTTTTTACAATTTTGTAATAATATAAAACATAGAAAAAGAGTTCCTGTTCAGACTAAAAAATTAAATATAAACTTTTGGAAACGAGTAGATAATTAGAAGCTGAACAGTAGCGAAAAATACAAATAATTATAAATTGAATAAATAGAGGTAAAAATGAAGAAGATAAATGGAATAATAATGCAATATTTTGAATGGTATATGGAAACCAATCAAGACTTATGGAATCAAATATCAGAAGAAGCAGAAAAACTATCAAAACTTGGAATTACAGCATTATGGCTTCCACCTGCATACAAAGGAATTGGTGGAAAAGATGAAGTTGGATATGGAGTATATGATGTATACGATTTAGGAGAGTTTGACCAAAAGGGATCAATAAAAACAAAGTATGGCTCAAAAGATGAATATTTAAATTGTATTATGACATTAAAACAAAACGGAATTGAAAGTTATGCAGATATAGTTTTAAACCACAAAATGGGAGCAGATATGCTTCAAACTATACCTGCTACAAAAGTAGATTGGGGAGACCATAATAATATAATATCAGACAAAGAAACAGTAAAAGTAGCAACGAAATATACTTTTCCAGGGAGAAATCATAAATACTCTAATTTCGAGTGGAACTGGACACATTTTGATGGTATTGATTATGATGAAAATTCAAAACAAAATGCTATATTCAAATTTAAGGATAAAAATTGGAATGAAGCAGTTGACGAAGAATTCGGAAACTATGATTATCTAATGGGAGCAGACATAGACTTCACAAATGAAGAAGTAGTAAATGAATGTAAAAACTGGGGAAAATGGTATCTAGAAACAACAAATGTAGATGGATTTCGTTTAGATGCAATAAAACACATTCCTGCATTTTTCTATAAAGATTGGCTTCAATATCTAAGAGAAGAAACAGGAAAAGAATTATTTACAGTAGGAGAATATTGGAGTGGAGACATATCAAAACTACATAGATACATAACAGAAACAGAAGGAAAAATGTCACTATTTGATATACCATTACATTATCATTTAGAAGCAGCATCAAAAGACGAAAATTACGACTTATCAAAAATACTAGAAGGAACATTAGTAAAAGAAAATCCAAGTATGGCAGTAACATTTGTAGATAATCACGACACACAGCCAGAACAAAGCTTACAAAGTTTTATAGAAAGATGGTTTAAACCAGCTGCATATAGCATCATATTACTTAGAGATTCAGGATATCCTTGTATTTTCTATGGAGATTTTTATGGAATACCACATGATAATATAGAGCCTTTAGAAGAACTAAAAACAATTCTGCAATTACGAAAAGAAAGAGCATATGGAGTGCAACATGATTATTTTGACCATCAAAACTATATAGGATGGACTTGTGAAGGAGATAACGAACACATAAAATCAGGATTAGCAGTAATAATCTCAAATAAAGACGATGGAGAAAAAAGAATGTATATAGGAACACAATATGCAGAAAAAAAATTCATAGATGCATTAGGAAATTGTGAAGAAGAAATAATAATAGATGAACAAGGAAATGGAATATTTAAAGTAAAAGGAAAATCAACTTCTATTTGGATAAGAGAATAGAAAAAAGGGAAGCACCTAAAGGTGTAACTTAGCTGTAATTTACTTCGTTCAAACAGCTAAGAAATGCCCTAATCCCTAAGAGAGGAGAATTAAGGATGTCTAATTTTGTGCATTTACATATACATAGTGAGTTTAGTTTATTAGATGGAGCTAATAGAATAAAGGATTTGCCCAAGAGGGCAAAAGAGCTTGGTATGAATTCAATTGCGATTACAGATCATGGTGTTATGTATGGTGCGATTGACTTTTATAAAGCATGTAAGGCAGAAGGCGTAAAGCCTATTATTGGCTGTGAAGTGTATGTTGCACCTCGTTCGCGTTTTGATAAAGAGCCTAATGTTGATAATAAATATAATCATTTGATTTTGCTTGCTAAAAATAATGAGGGTTATAAAAATTTAAGTAAATTGGTTTCAATTGGTTTTACTGAAGGGTATTATTATAAACCTCGTATTGATTTAGAAATTCTTGAAAAGTATCACGAAGACCTTATTTGTTTGAGTGCTTGTTTAGCAGGCTCTGTAAATCAAGCTTTGTTAAATGGTCAAAATGATAAAGCAGAAGAGATTGCTTTATGGCATAAAAATGTTTTCGGAAAAGATTATTATATTGAAATCCAGAATAATGGAATTAGTGAACAAGTTTTAGCAAATCAGAGATTAGTTAAATTAGCGAGGAAATTAGATATTCCACTTGTTGCAACAAATGATGCACACTATTTGAAAAAGGAAGATGCATATAATCACGAGGTTTTACTTTGTATTCAAACTGGTAAAAGGATGAGTGATATTGACAGAATGAAATTTGATACAGATGAATTATATGTGAAGTCCCCTGAAGAGATGAGCGAATATTTTAAAGCATTTCCAGATGCAATAGAAAATACAGTGAAAATTGCAGAAGAATGTAATGTGGAGTTTGAATTTGGTAATACAATACTTCCTAATTATGATGTGCCAGAGGAATTTGAGACGCATTATGATTATTTTAAAAAATTATGTGATGATGGTATTAAAAATAGATATGGAGAAAATCCATCAAAGGAAATATTGGATAGAGCAGAATATGAGCTTGGTGTTATCAAAAAAATGGGATATGTTGACTATTTTTTAATTGTATGGGATTTTATTCATTATGCAAAAACACATAACATACCAGTAGGGCCAGGTAGAGGTTCTGGTGCTGGTTCTATTATTGCTTATGCGATTGAAATTACAGATGTTGACCCTATGAAATATGGTTTACTTTTTGAAAGGTTTTTAAATCCTGAAAGAATTAGTATGCCTGACTTTGATGTTGATTTTTGTTATGAACACAGACAAGATGTAATAGATTATGTATCAGAAAAATATGGACATGACCATGTGTCACAGATTATAACTTTTGGAACTATGTCTGCTAGGATGGTTATTCGTGATGTATCAAGAGTTTTAGATGTTCCATATTCAGAGGCAGATAATTTAGCAAAGATGATTCCAAATGAATTGCATATAACAATAAAAAAGGCTTTAGAACAAAATAAAGAATTAAGTACTTTATATGAAACAGATGAAGCAGTAAAAAAAGTTTTAGATATTGCAATGGGGTTAGAAGGAATGCCAAGACAGGCTTCAACACATGCGTGCCGGAGTTGTTATAACAAAAGATCCAGTAGATACCTATGTTCCTTTATATGTGCGTGATGATCAAATTTCAACACAATATATAATGACAACTTTGGAGGAATTAGGTCTGTTAAAAATGGACTTTTTGGGGTTAAGAACTTTGACAGTTATACAAGATACTATTGATTTAGTAAAACAAAATAGGGGAATTGATGTAGAGTTTGATCAAGAAATGGCAGACCCAAAAGTATATAAATTATGGCAAGAGGGTAAAAGTTGTGGAATATTCCAGTTTGAATCTCAAGGTATGACAAACTTTATGAAGGAATTAAAACCAGACTGTTTAGAAGACTTAATAGCAGGAGTTTCACTATACAGACCAGGTCCAATGGATCAAATACCAAGATATGTAAAAGGAAAATTACATCCAGGTCATAATGAATATACACATCCAAGCTTAGAGCCGATTTTGAATGTAACATATGGATGTATGGTGTATCAAGAACAAGTTATGCAAATAGTTAGAGATTTAGCAGGATATTCTCTTGGAAGAGCCGATTTGGTAAGGCGTGCTATGGGTAAGAAAAAACTTGATGTTATGGCAAAAGAAAGAGAAATTTTTATACATGGACAAGTAGATGAAGAGGGAAATGTAATAGTTCCAGGTTGTGTAAGAAATGGAATAGATGAAAAATCAGCAGATAAAATATTTGATGAAATGGCTGAGTTTGCAAAATATGCTTTTAACAAATCACATGCAGCGTGTTATGCAGTTGTGGCATATAGAACAGCATACTTAAAAGCCTATTATCCAGCTGAATTTATGGCTGCAACCTTAAACAGCTTTTTAGGAAATTTAGATAAAATTCCTCAATATATTGATGAATGTAAAGCACTTGGAATTGAAATATTAAAACCTGAAATAAACAAAAGTAATACAAAATTTACTGTTGAAGATGTTGAAACTATTCAAAGTGAAAGTGGCAATAATAGTATTTCAAATATTGGTAAAATTCGTTTTGGGTTAGGAAGTATAAAAAATGTAGGAACAGCTCCTGTAAATAGCATTGTAAAAGAAAGAAACGAAAATGGAGAATATAAAAGTTTTACAGATTTTTGTGAAAGAATTGCTGATGAAGCGGTTAATAAAAAATGTGTAGAAAGTTTAATAAAAGCAGGTGTATTTGATGAATTTGAGCAAACAAGAAGCACATTGCTAGCATCTTTTGAAACAATTATTGACACAATACAATCAGGAAAGAAAAAAGGATTTAAAGGTCAAGTATCAATGTTTGACTTAGGAACAGAAGAGGAGCAAGAAGAATTAAATGAAATAAAATACACATTTGAAGAACACGAAGAATTGCAAAATAAAGAATTGTTATCATTAGAAAAAGAAATGCTTGGAATTTATATTTCTCGGACATCCATTAGAAAAAATAAGAAGTCAGATAGAATCACAAACAACTATAAATACAATGGAATTAAGAAACATAGATGAACAAATGAGTTCAACTGTTAATAATGAAGAAATAGAAATGATAAAACAAAATCAAAAATTAAAATATCAAGATGGTCAAAATGTTAAATATGCTGGAATTATTTCTTCAATTAAGAAAAAGTATACAAAGAACAATAAAATAATGGCATTTGTAACGGTTGAAGATTTGTATGGAACAGCAGAAATTATTGTATTTGAAAATGCCTATTTAAAAGCGGGAAAAAGTTTAATAGAGGAAAATATAGTAATGATTGATGGTAGACTTAGCATAAGAGAAGATGATACAACTACAATTATTGCAAATGATATAAAAGATTTTGGAGAGAAGAAAGTTAAAATATTGACTCTTGATATTACAAATGCAGATGAAGTTCAAAAGGATAAATTAAGAGGTGCTATTAAGTATTTTAATGGAGATAAAAACAATATTAATGTTCAAATTAAGGTGAATGAAGAATTAAAACCTTGTGGTCAGATTTATTTGACAGAGGAAATTTTAGGTGTTTTTGAAGATATTATTGGACAAGATAGTGTAAATGTGGTATAATTAAATCATATACTCAGTGCAGTATAAGATGTACGGTAATATCGTACAAATAAACCTTGAAAGGAGGGAGAGGAGCATGAAAATGAATGAAATTCTTGGAAAAATGTGGCAGAACAGAGAAGAAGCCACAGAGGAGTTTACTGCAATGTTGGAATTATATGGGCTGTTACAGAAAGCACTAGAAGGAGCTTTATATGGGATGGATATTATAAGATATAATAGTATCTTGGCATCTACAGTAGTAGACTATCGTCTACGAAGGCAGTTAACTGTACGGCAGTAGAGAAACAGCGCGTGGCAAGGAAAAAGCCTCTCCTTCTGGAGAGGTCTTTTTAAATCCATTCACCATATTTTTTAATATAAATTTTTTTAGCAAACATAGCAACAAAGCAATAAAGAATAGGCACACCAATAATAATAGACATATAGGCAAAAGGTATAGGAACTAATCCAATTGATTTACCAAGCCAAGTATAAGGAACTGCAATTCCAATAATACTTAACAAAATAGAAGAGAAATATACCATTTTATTAGCATTACTTTGAATAAATGGTATTTTTGCTGTTCTTATAATATGCATTCCTAATAAATTTGAAACAATACTATAAGTAAACCAAACTGTTTGGAACAAAGCAACTTCTCTTAAATGAAATACAAACCATAAACTTGCAAATACAATTAAGTCAAATATTGAACTTAAAGGTCCCATAAAAAGCATGAAGTTTTTTAAACTTTTAAGGCTAAACTGTCTAGGTTTTTGTAAATATTCTTTATCAACATTATCAAATGGTAAAGTTAATTGCCCAAAATCATAAAGTAATCCTTCGACTAATAATTGAATAGGTGTTTCAGGTAAGAAAGGTAGGGCAACACTTGCAATAATAACAGACATAACTTCACCAAAATTGAAACTTGTAGCCATTTTTATATATTTCATTAAATTACCGAAAGTTTTTCTTCCTTCTGTAACACCATCTAATAAAACATGTAAATCTTTTTCTAATAAAATAATATCAGCAGATTCTTTAGCAATATCAACAGCTGTATCAACAGAAATACCAACATCTGAATTTGTTAGTGAAGGAGCATCATTAATTCCATCACCCATATAACCAACAACATTTCCATTTTCTTTTAAAAGTCTTACAATTCTAGCTTTTTGAATAGGAGAAAGCTTTACAAAAATATTAGTATTTTTCAATAATCGTAAAATAGCTATATCAGTTAATTTCTCAATTTGATTACCTTCTACAACTCTTTTTGAATTAATGCCAACTTTTTTACAAATACATTTTGTAACTTCGGCATTATCACCCGTTAGAACTACAACTCTAATTCCTGCATTGTTTAATTTTTCTATTGAAGATTTTGCACTTTCTTTTGGTGGGTCTAAAAAACCAATAAATCCTAAAAGTATCATATTTTTTTCATTTTCTACACCAAAGTTAGTTACATCATTTATATCATTTTTTTGACATACAGCAATTACTCTTAAACCATCCTTATTTAAATCTTTAGAAATTTTTTTAATATTATCCTTAATTTCTTTAGTTATAGGAGAAACCTCTCCCTTATAATCGACTTGTGTACAAATACTTAGTATTTCCTCAACAGCACCTTTAGTAATTAATTGCTTTTTAGTTCCATCACTTACAACAACAGAAAGTCTTCTACGAGTAAAATCAAAAGGAATTTCATCAACCAATTTATATTTATCAACATATTCATTCATATCATTATTTAAAGCTCTTGCAACAACTGCTTCATCAATATTTCCTCTAAGTCCAGTTTGAAAATAAGAATTAAGAAAAGCATGTTTTAAAACACGTAGGTCTTCGTCACCATTAATATCTAAATATTTTTCTAACACAATTTTATCTTCTGTTAAAGTTCCAGTTTTATCAGTACACAAAATATTCATTGCACCAAAATTTTGTATAGAATCTAACTTTTTAACAATAGTTTTCTTTTTAGACATTTTTACAGCACCTTTTGAAAGGCTAGATGAAGTGATAACAGGAAGCAATAATGGTGTAATACAAATTGCAATGGCAACCGCAAAGGTAAATGCAGTTACTGGACTATGTTTCCAAGCATTTAGTATAAAAACAATCGGAGTTAAAATAAGCATAAACTTAATTAATAATTTACTAATATTTTCAATTCCTGATTGGAAAGAAGATTTTGGTTTTCCAGTTGTTATAGTATGTGCAACTTTACCAAAATAAGTGCTATCAGCAGTCTTAATAACCACACATTTAGCAGAACCACTAATAACATTAGTTCCCATAAAACAAATAGTATCTAAATCTGAAATATTATCTAAATCTTCAATAGAAAGTTCAGAATTAACATTTTTTCTAACAGCATCAGACTCACCAGTTAAAGAAGATTGACCTACATACAAATCTTTAGCTTCAAGAACTCTTAAATCAGCGGGAATCATACTACCAGCAGATAAAATAACAATATCGCCTAAAACAATTTCTTTAATAGGAATTTGAATTTCTTTACCATCTCTTATAACAGTAGTAGTTGTAGCAACTAGTTCCTTTAACTTTTCAGCAGCTTTATTAGAACGATACTCTTCAAAAAACTCCAACAAAGTACTAGCAGAAACCAAAATAGCAATAACAATAATATTAGCATAACTAGGAGTTTCTGGAAGATATACATCTGTATAAAACAAAATAGCTACAATTCCAAGTAAAATACAATTAAAAGGACTGAACAAGCTCTCAAATAAGTAATTATACCATCTTTTAGGCTTAGCTTGTGTAATTTCATTAAAACCATATTTATGTAATTTATCTTCAGCTACATTAGAAGATAAACCATTTTCGTTTACTTTATATTCTTTTATAAATTCCTCTTTAGGAAGAATACACTCATTGCCATATAGTTTAGAAACATTAACTTCCTCTTTAGTACTTGACATATAAAATCATCTCCTTATTTATAACTTTTAAAATTATACCACTAATTTTTATAATTGAAACAAAATTATAGAAAAAATATAGAAAGCCTTGAAATATTATGTGAAATATGTTAAACTTTCTTAAGAAATAAATAAAAGGATGTTAAAATGGAAGAAAGAGAAGTAAATAAAGTAAGGGCAGTTATAATAAACGAAAAAGGTCAAATACTTATAGCAAAAACACAAAAAGGTGTATATATGTTGTTAGGTGGAAAAATAGATGAAGGAGAACAAGTAGAAGATGCTCTTAAAAGAGAAATCAAAGAAGAATCTGGAATCGTAATAACAAATGAAGATATTAAAGGACGATTTTGCAAAGGAATACACTATGCTCATAAAATAGATAAAGATACAAACGAAGAATACATGAAAAAAACTAATACTGATTTTTATTTAGCATATACTGATAAACCAATTGATGAAACTAAAATTGTTATGACAGAACGAGAAAGGAAAAGAGGACAAAGACCAGAGTATATTAATATTAGTATTTTAAGATATCAATTAGAACAACAAAGAAATGAAGCTAAAAGTTCAAGGGAACAAAGATATGCAGTAGAACTATTAGGTGTACTAGATAGATTTAAAGAATATAAAAGACAACAAGAATGTATAACAAGATAAATTGTTAATATTATAAATAATCTATTTATATATAAGAAATTTAATTTTAGTAGAGAGGTTAGGAAACAAAAACTAACCTCTCTTAAATAATTTCAAAGCAATTTCCTTCAGTCATACAAGGTAAGAATTATTTATAAATAAATTTATACAAAAATATTATAAACTAAAGTAGTACACATACAAATTACAATGCCACAAACAGTAGGAAGTAAAAAGCTAATAAAAGTCCATTTCCAACTACCAGTTTCCTTCTTTATAGTTAACAAAGCAGTAGTACAAGGAAAATGCAAAACAGTAAAAATCATAACATTAATAGCAGTTAAAATAGTCCAACCATTTTGAATTAATATTTGACCAATAGAAGCAGTATCTTCTAAATCCACTAAAGTATTACCACCAAGATAGCACATTAAAATAATAGGTAGAACAATTTCATTAGCAGGGATACCTAAAATAAAAGCTGTTAAAATATATCCATCTAATCCCATTAAATTAGCAAAAGGCTCAAGAAAATTAGCGACAATAGAAAGTAAGCTCATACCATTAATATTTAAAGTCGCAAAAAGCCAAATAACAAGACCAGCAGGTGCAGCAACACTAATAGCTCTACCTAGTACAAATAATGTTCTATCAAAAATGGACCTAACAAAAATTTTTCCTAATTGAGGTTTTCTATAAGGAGGGAGTTCCAATATAAAAGAAGAAGGCATCCCTTTAAGTAATGTTTTTGACAATATTTTTGAAATTATCAAGGTTAAAAATATTCCTAATAGAATAACAACAATAACAGCAATAGTAGAGATAATTGAAGCTCCTATTCCTTGCATTGAGCCTGCAACAAAGATAGTAGCAATAGCAATTAAAAAAGGAAACCTTCCGATTGCAAGGAACAAAATTATTAGTCAAAATTGCAATTAATCTTTCTCTAGGAGAGTCAATAATTCTACATCCAACGCAACCAGCAGCATTACAACCAAAGCCCATGCACATGGTGATGACATGATGGTAACTTTAAATTTATTGGATAAACAAGAGAAAATTAAGTTTGATAGAATTTGTTATGATGTTTATTTTAGATTATAAAAATTTAGAACTTTATGCAATTAATACAATTGTTTTGTAAAATATTGTAAAAATTAAAACAATATTATTGAATTTTAAAATAAAATGTGATAAGATAAGAAAAAATGTTTGGAGGTACATTTTATGAGTAAATGTGCATTATGTGGCAGAAAAATAAGTAATACTAGATTCAATTTTCGGATTAGGATGTCTTAAAAAATGTGTTATGAAACAGGTCTATATGATATAAAAAATTTAAATGGAGAAAGTTTGTTAAATAAAAAGATTTTAGCATTATGTAATAAGAAAAGATTACCTAAAAATCAAAGTCAAATGCTTACAAATAGATATAAATTTTCGATTAACAGTAAGGAGGTAGAATTATGACAAGAAAAACAAAAATAAGTATACTAATTATAACAATATATTTAATATCACTTTTTTTATTTGAATTATTTATTGGAACTGCGAGAATATTAGAATATATGGAAGAATGTGTGAAACAAGATATGTTTAATGTATTAGCTCCATTAGTAACTACTATTGAAGCAGGAATATGGCATTTTATATGTGTATCAATAGTTGCAATTATATGTAAATTTATAAAACAAATTGGCTCTTCGCTAAATCGAGTGGGTAAGTAGTCAAAATAAAATAAATATAGTAT
>CANPDB010000040.1 GCA_947572725.1 uncultured Clostridium sp.
CTAAAAATTCCAATGAATTACAACATCTTGTGAATTTGTTTTTTTGTCCTTTTCTCCAATTTCAATATAATCTATGAAACTATTTACAATATCATAATTAAGTTCTTTAAAATCTTTAAAGTGATTAATTATTTTTTCTTTTTGTTCTTTTATAAATTTACTGTTCAATTCTTTTTCTTTTAAATTAGATAAATCATTTTCTACTTTTGATAGTTCTTTTTGTTTTGTTGATTTATCAAGTAGAAAAGAAGAGTTTAAATCTTCAAATACATCTTCTGGAACTTTTCCATTTACTTTGTTCAAATACAATTCTTTTATCGCTTTATTAATACTTTCCATATCTTTAGATAAAGTTTCTTTTTTGTTTTCTAGTAATTTTACTTTATTTAAGTTATCATTAGAAACAAATAAATCATCAGAAATATTATCAAAGTTATAAAATGTTAAAATTTTTTCTTTAATTTTTTGAGTTATTAAATTTTTGAGATTCTCATAGCCAATAGAATGTGTAGTGCAAGTTCCATATAGCTTTTTAGAGCCTTTACAAGAAAAATAAATATAACCTCTATCATTTTTGCATTTGTAAAGTTTTGTTCCACAATCTAAACATACTAGCTTATTAGCAAATATATGAACTTCACCATTTTTACATCTTCTTGTTTTACTTTTAAAAATTTCTTGAACTTTGTAGAATTGTTCTTTAGTAATAATAGGTTCATGGGTATTTTCTACAATAATCCATTCTGATTTAGGCTGATTTACCATTTTTTTAGATTTATAGCTTACTTTTTTATTATAACCTTGTACTAAATTACCAATATAAACTTCATTTTTCAGTATTTTACTGACTGTAGATTCACACCAATAGTCAATATTTTTGCCTTGATTTTTAAAATTAATTCCTTGTGATTGCTTATATTTAGTAGGTGTTAGAATGCCTTTATCATTTAATATTTGAGCTATTTTCGTAACACCATTTCCTTGTTCATAAAGATTAAAGATTAATTTAATAACATCAGAAACCTCTGTATCAATAATAAGTTTATTTTTATTCTCTATACTTCTTTTATAGCCATAGCATACAAAAGAGCCAATATGTAAGCCTTGTTTTCTCTTACTGTCAAATGTCTTTCTAATATTTTCTGATAAATCCTCTAAATACCACTCATTAACTAAACCATTAATTTGTCTTGATTTTTTATTTCCTTTATCTAAAGTATCAACATGATCTACAAGACTTACAAATCGTATGTTCCATTCAATAAATTTGTTATGTAAGTATCTTTCAACAATTTCCATATCACGAGTAAATCTACTTTGAGTTTTACAAAGTACAATATCAAATTTATGGCTTTTAGCATCTTCTAATAGTTTATTAAATTCAGGTCGTCTACTATCGATTCCAGAATAGTCCTCATCACAGTAAATATTATAAATATCCCAGCTCCTTTCTATTGCATAATTAATTAGCATAGATTTTTGATTTTGGATACTTTCACTTTCATCGTTCTCATGTAATTTGTCATCATCTTCACGAGAAAGTCTGCAATATATAGCAACTCTCAATAGTTATACCTCCAATCGTATAACTACTCATTTCGTACAAGCATATTATACAAAAATAAGTAGCTTTAATCAACAGAATTCACAAATTCATTTATAATTAGCTTATTAACAATTTTTTCTATACTTTTCACAATATCTTCTATATTGTTATTTTTATTCTTTTCTATTACATTAAAATTCACTTTTTCACACATACAAAATCCTCCTATTTTACTGTATTCTAAAGGACTTGTATTTGTGAAAACAAAAAAATAAAGCCCTTTGGCTTTAATAGAAAAATTAATATTTTATTACTTTAGGAAAACAATAGGGAGCATTGATAGATTTATCTAACTCAAATTGTTTTTTATTACTATTATAGTTATATGCACTAGAGTTGTATTTTCTAAAATTGATTTTAGAAATAATTGAATTTTTAGATTCTATTTTTGAATCCATTGCTAATTGATGTTGTAAAATTGACAATAAACTGAAATTTTATAATGGAAAAAGGTGTTAGCACTGTAAGTGATAAGCACCTTAATTGAAGACAAAAAATTAAGTAAATCTATTTACATTTTATGTAGAGTGTGGTAAAATCTACCTATATAATAACTATTAAGTGCTAATATATAACTACCTATAGACTTTTTATAAATTTGTTACTCTTTTCTTATTATTAATAACTTAATTTTCACAATTAAATTTAAGCAGAATATTATTTTATAATTTCTTGTACAGAAATTGAGTAGTTACTTTAAATTTTATTTGAG
Organism: uncultured Clostridium sp.; assembly: GCA_947572725.1. Taxonomy (GTDB): domain Bacteria; phylum Bacillota; class Clostridia; order TANB77; family CAG-508; genus CAG-269. The sequence continues at coordinate 2,319 of CANPDB010000040.1, forward strand.
GATAGTTTACAAACACACACCACATGGTGTAGATGTATATCCAGCATCTGCTGCAGGCGTTCCATTTACAGCAGCATATATTGCATGTAAAGGTGACCCTATTGCCAACTTACAGGAAGACTTAGCAGCAGAACAAAAAGCGAGAGCAACTTACGAAAAATTAATAGATCTTTGTCGTGACAATCCTGAAGTATTGGATCCACTAAGATATTTAAGAGAAAGAGAAGTTGTTCATTTCCAAAGATTTGGTGAAGCACTTCGTGGAGTACAAGACAAATTAGCTGAAAAGAAATTTTATATGAATGATATGAAACCTTATGATATGAATAATAATTGCGGTTGTAATAATTAGCTAATTATTATAAAAGATACCTAAAATTCAGGTATCTTTTTTCTTTTATTATACAATAAGAATATACATTTTTTGTCTCTTTTTAGGTTTATTTTAAACTTTCTTTTACCTTTTCAAGCATCTCTTTGTATTTTTCAAGTTTTGCCTTTTCCTCATTTATTTTTGATTCTGGAGCCTTATTTACAAATCCTGGATTTGACAACATCTTTTCACATCTTGCAACCTCTGCTTCTAGATGTTTCTTCTCCTCCTCTAACCTATTCTTCTCTTCTTCAAAATTAATTAAGCCTTCTAATGGTATATAAAGTTCTATTCCATCTTTTATTATATTAATTGTATCATCTGGAATTTCTTCTTTATTATTTTTAATTACTATATTACTTCCAAATCCTAATTTTAAAAGAATTTGTTCCATATCTTTTAATTCATCTTCATATTTATTTGTAACAAAAATCAATTCTGACTTTTTGCTTGGATGAATATTTTTAGTGCTTCTAATGTTTCTTATTTCTACTATTGTTTCTTTTATTTTTTCAACTATATTATCGTTTTCATCATAATCAACTCTTTGTTTTGTTTTTGGCCAATGTGTGATTATAAGCTCTTTATCATTATAGTTTACAAGATTTGAATAAATTTCTGATGTTACAAACGGCATAAATGGATGTAATAATTTTAAGCTATCTCCAAAAACATAATTTAATACAAAGCTAACTTGAATTTTTTCTTGCTGATTTTCACTATATAATCTTGTTTTTGCCATTTCTATATACCAATCGCAAAATTCGTTCCAAATAAAACTATAGATGTTATCAATAGCAATTCCTAAATCATATTCCTCTATGTTCTTAGTAACTGTTTTTATTAAATTATCTAATTTATTTAATATCCATCTATCTTCTACTTTTAACTTTTCTGCTTTATATTTTCCTGTTTCTTTATCTTTAATTGAATTTCCAAATTGAATTATTTCTTCTTTTTTTGAAATATTCATTGTTATAAATTTAGCTGCATTCCAAATTTTATTAGCAAAATTTGATGCTTGTTCTAATTTTTCTGGCATATATCTTATGTCATTTCCCATTGTTGTTCCAGATAACACTGAAAATCTTAATGCGTCTGCTCCATATTGGTCTATAATTTCAATTGGATCTATTCCATTTCCTAATGATTTTGACATTTTTCTTCCTTGAGAATCTCTTACTATTCCATGTACTACTACATCTTTGAATGGTTTTTGATTTGTAAGTTCTAAGCCTTGTGTCATCATTCTTGAAATCCAGAATGTTATAATATCATATCCAGTAACTAACACATTTGTTGGGTAAAATGTTTTATAGTCTTCTGTTTCTGTATTTGGCCATCCTAATGTTGAAAATGGCCATAATGCTGAACTAAACCATGTATCTAAGGAATCTTCATCTTGATGTAATTTAGTAGAGTTACATTTTTCACACTTTTCTGGCATTTCTTTTGCAACATTCATATGTCCACATTCATCACAATAATATACTGGGATTCTATGTCCCCACCATAATTGTCTTGATATACACCAATCTTGAATGTTGTCTAACCAATTGAAATACATTTTTTCATATCTTTTTGGTACAAATCTTACTTCATCATTTCTAACACTGTCAGCTGCACGTTTAGCTAAATCTTTCATAGATACAAACCATTGCTCAGATATTCTAGGTTCTATTGTATTATGACATCTATAACATTTTCCTACATTGTGTGTGTAATCTTCTGTCTCTACTAGCGCACCTATTTCTTCTAGTTTCTTAACTATTGATTTTCTTGCATCAATTGCTTTCATTCCTTTATATTCCAGAACTAAATCTCCCATTATTGAACTATCATCAAATACTTCAATAATTTCTAAATTATGTCGTAATCCTGCTTGATAATCGTTAGGATCATGTGCTGGTGTTATTTTTACACAACCTGTTCCAAATTCTTTTTCTACAAATTCGTCTGCAATTATAGGAATTTCTTTATTCATTATTGGAAGAATACATTTCTTTCCTATTAAATCTCTATATCTTTCATCTTCAGGATGTACTGCCACTGCTGTATCTCCTAACATTGTTTCAGGTCTAGTTGTAGCAACTATTATATATTTGTCTGTATCTTTTATTTGGTATCTTATATGCCATAAATGTGAAGCTTCATCTTCATATTCAACCTCTGCATCTGATATTGATGTATGACAAGATGGACACCAGTTTATCATTTTTTCTCCTTTATAAATTAACCCTTTATTATATAAACTAATAAATTGCTCTAAAACTGCATCTGATAAACCTTTATCCATTGTAAATCTATTTCTATCCCAATCACAAGAACAACCAAGTTTTCTTTGTTGCTGTTGAATTGTTCCACCATATTCTTTAGTCCATGCCCATGCTCTTTCTAAAAATTGTTCTCTTGTTATATCATCTTTTGTTATTCCTTCTTCTTTTTTCATTTTTTCTACTACTTTTACTTCTGTTGCGATTGCAGCGTGATCAGATCCAGGAAGCCATAAAGTATTGTATCCTTGCATTCTTTTAAAACGAATTAATATATCTTGAATTGTATCATCTAATGCATGACCCATATGCAGTCTTCCAGTTACATTTGGAGGTGGCATCATAATACAGTAACTTTCTTTTGTCTTATCCATACTAGGTTTAAAATATCCTTTTTCCTCCCATTCTTTGTATAATTTGTCCTCAAAATCCTTTGGATCGTACTTTTCTTTTAACATAAAAATTCCTCCTTTAAAAAAACTCACCCTTGTCATAAGGGCGAGCTTATACTCACGGTACCACCTTAATTATAATTAATTCATATTTCTATGAATTTAAATTATATCTCAATTAGTTTTTAACGCTACTTAAGCGAATATTCTTACATTTAAATTTTAATTTAATTTTTCGGAATATTAACAAAAAAGCTACATTCAGTTTACCTTTTGTTTAAGAAGCTTTCAGCCTGTGACTTCTTTTCTCTGTAAATAAGTATAAACTTACTCCTCTTTTTTATTGTCTTTTTTATATGAATATATTATTACACATTTCAAATAAAATTTCAAGTGTTTTATTGTAAACTTACATTTCTTCATATTCTGATGGAATTTCGACTAACTTATTGTCTACATTCTTCGAATAATCTACTTTTAATAATTGTTCTGTATTGTCATCTATTATTGTTTTTATATATACTAAATCATTATTTTTAAAATAAAATCTTGTCTTTGCTTTATTATCGCTTTCTTCAGTTTTATCTAATTCTTCTATATCTATATTCATATCTCTAAAATAAAATTCTGATGTTCCTTCAAATTCCTCATAATAGTAATTTTTATTTTCTATCTTTTCTTTTCCTGTTGTTACTTCATTATCTTTAATATCTTCTAATATCATTTCTATCATATATAATTCTGTTTCATTGTTCTCATAAGTATAATATTTTTTATCATCATCTCTTATTAAATAAGTGTTTCCATCTCTAATAATATATTTAGAATTTATTCCTTGATAATTTGTATTAACATATGCTTTATTACTTTGTTTTTGATATAAGATATTATTCTGATCATCTAATGAAACAGAAAAACTGTATGTGCTTGTATCCTTTAACCTTTCATAATATGCGTTTAATTTTGATACTTGTCCATTTTCGTTATTTCCTTTTATAGTAAAAAATAGTATGATTGCAATTATAGCAACTACAGCAATTACACTTGCTACAATTATTATTTTCTTATTTTTTTTCATTTTTTCTTTCGCCTCTTTCTTTTTTATTATTATATTTGAATTATAACAGTTATATTTTTTATTTACAATTATTTTTTCTAAAGTAATATAATTGTAATATTTTATTGGTTACTGTTCAAACTAAATAACTTAAAATAGTGCGAAGAAGTTTATATATTCAATTTTTTTAGGAGGATACGAGTAGGAATTACTTGGGGGAGCCTAAAAAAATTAATATATACACTTCTGGGAGCGAGTACATAATATTAAGTCTGAATTGTAACTTTTATTGTTACACTTAAATATAAATATTTAATAAAGCTAAAACAATATAAACCACATAATATATAGTCTCAACTAATATAAATTTCTTTATAAATTCTGAATTCTTTTCACTTCCAAATACTGATTTAATTGCAAAGTACATAAGTATTACTGATATTGCATTACACAATTTGCCGAAAGGTGTTGTTAATAAAGATACTTGTGTACTATATATATTTAATAATTGTACTACAGATGCAATTACCAACGGAATACTTGCAGCAATTACTACTGTTATAATAGTTGTTAATTTCTTTTTGCTATTTTTATTCATTATAAATATTATTACTGACATAACTAATACACTAACAATTGGTGTTATTCCAGCTAATATTGTTGATATTAAAGCACTTCCTATATTTGAATATTTCCATACATGCCCAAAAGAAAAGCTTTTATTTACTAATTCTGCTACAACCCAAATAATTAATATAATAATTGCATAAGTTAAAGATTTTCCCGTATTTCTATTTACTATTTGTTGCATTTTCTTAAGTGGATTTTTAAACATATCTATGATAAATCCTTTTGTTTCAACACTGTCTTTTTTTATATCTACCTTTTTTATTGTCTCTTTTACCTGATTAACAGTTTCTGTAGCTTCTTTTTTTAATTCTTCTGATCTGCTTGTGCTTCTTTCGTGGTCATTTTTATTATTTTTTTCCTTTATTTCATCTGTTACTGTTTTTTCTTCTACATTTTCTTGTTTATAATCTTCTTTTTCTATTTCTTTTTTATCTTCTTCCATTTCATTATTCTATGCTAGTTTTAAAAACCAACATATTCTCCTTTCTTCCTATGTTTTATTAATCTCCTAAATTAATTCCTATATTTCTAGCTGTTTTTACTAAATCATCATCCATAGTAATTTTTCTTAAGTTACTTTCTTTTGTATTCCCTGATACTGCACCAATTTCTGTATTATTTCCAACAACATCTTCTAAAGATGCACTATCTAATTTACCATTTTTAATTACAACTAATCTTCCAAATTTTTCTTCTAGTGCAAGTTCCATTGCTTTTGTTCCATATTTTGTACATAATACCCTATCAAATGCAGTAGGAGTTCCTCCTCTTTGCATATATCCTAATGTTGTATTTCTTGATTCTAATCCTGTTAGTTCTTCTAATTGTTGTGCAACTACTTGTCCAATTCCTCCTAATTTTGTATTATCAACACCTTTTCCGTTATCTCTTTTTCCCATTACAGTAATATCTCCACCTAATGGCTTAGCACCTTCTGCAACAACTACTACACTAAAATTCTTTCCTCTACTTTTTCTATTTTCTATTTTGCTAGCTACTTTTTTTATATCATATGGAATTTCAGGAATTAGTGCAACATCAGCCCCACCAGCTATTGCTGCTTCTAATGCAATCCATCCTGCATATCTTCCCATAACTTCTAACACCATTATTCTATGATGAGTTTCCCCTGTTGTGTGCAATCTATCTAATGCTTCCATTGCAACAGATACAGCTGTATTATATCCAAATGTTATTTCTGTACATGCTACATCATTGTCTATTGTTTTTGGAACACCTACAATATTAACTCCTTTTGTTGAAAAGTCTCTTGCAGATTTTTGTGTTCCATCTCCTCCTAATGTGAAAATGCAATCAAAACCAAATTCTTTAATATTTTCTATAGCTTGTCCAGACATATCTCTGTATTCTACACTTCCATCTTCGTTTACCACTTTATAGTTAAATAAATTAGAGTTTGTAGAAGACCCTATAATAGATCCACCTTTTGGTAATATTCCTATTGCTTCACCATTTTGTGCAGTACTTAATATTTGAAAATCTTTTTTTAATAATCCATTATAACCATCCATGATTCCATAACATTCTACGTCATGATTTTCTGCAGTTTTTACTATTGCTCTTATTACCGCATTAAATCCTGATACGTCTCCACCATTTGCTAATATTCCTACTTTTTTTAACATAATTTTCCTCCTATGTTTTTTATTTCATTTATTATTATATCAATAAAATTAAAAAATACAACACTTTTATAATATAATTTATATAAACATAATTATTTATCTAGTGTATCCAAAAAGTTATAATATATTATTTTTTAAAAATGAATGTGGGACCAACAAGTTACAGTTTGTAAATTAATTTCGAGGAGCAACTGCACCACAGAAATTTATCTACAAACTGTTAGAAGTTGGGAATGTATAAAAAATAATATATTATAACTTTTTAGCAACTATAAATAACTTTTAAATAATTACTATTTATTTGCAATATGTATATTTTCAATTTTAGCATTCATTTCACGTGAAATAATATTTTGAACTTGAGCAACTTCCTCTTGCTTTATTTCAGTTGCACCAACAATAACACTAATACTTTCACCATTTACAAAAACAACACTATTTTCAAAACCTTTTGTTTTAATTAAATTTTCACAAATCATAATACTATTCTTCGTTTCATTAATTTTTGTAATTTCTTGTGTTGCTGTTTGTTTTTGTGTCTCCAAAGCATTATTACTATTAATAACTTTTTCATAAGTCTCTATCATTTGAGAATACATAGTATCTCTTTCCAATTTTGACTTTGTAAAATAATCATCTGCACTTGTAGCATTTGTTACTACACTATTATTATTTTCATTTGTAGTATTTGTTTCTTGACTATTAGTAGAACTTGCATTTGTATTATTGTCACTAGTTCCTGTATTTGTATTACTATTATCAACTTTATTATCATTTATTTCATTGTTTTCAATATCACTTAATGTGTCTGTTGCAGTATTATTTGAAACTACATCATTACTATTAACTAAAGTTGCATCTCCTATACCAGCTAATTTTGTATCGTCTTTTGATTCCATTTGCATAGAAGTTTCTATTGATGTATCTACGTTTCCTTTTGTCGTATAACTCAAATACCCTGCTGTTACTAGCATTAAAGCTATAATATAAATAATCACTTGATTTTTTTTGAAAATTTTCATTTTTTCCTCCTTATATAATTATAATTAATTCATTTCAAAAACTTGTATTTTATGAGTTGCTAAGCCTGTAATAGCTTCAACTGCTTGTATAATATTTGTTTTTGTAGTTGCATCATTAGCCCCTTTTGCAGTTATAATCGCACCTTCTATTTTAGGTTGAATAACTTTTTGTGTAATTGGCACTTTTTCTCCATTTTCTTCTTTATAGATAATATCTTTTTGTGAATCTGTTTCCTGTATTTTTCTTGTACCACCAGATGTATCGCTTTCTTCTGTATTACTTACTTTAGAATTTTCATTATACATTGCTACTACTTCACTTGATTCTGAATAATTAACACATACTTTAACTTCCCCCACTCCTTGTATTCTTGACAAAATTTGTTCTAGTCTCTCTTCTAAATTATTATCTGTACTTATCTTTTCTGTAGTAGTATCTTGGTTTGTTGTTAAAGCTAATTGTTTAGTATGTACTGTATTTTCTGTCTTTGTTGTTGTTTTGTTTCCATTCCAAATAATATTAATTATTACAATTGTGATAATTAATATTACAACAAAGAAAACTAAGTTTTCAATTTTCTTTTTATCATTGCCTTCTCCTTCTTGTTTAATTAAAAATTTATTTAATTTATCTCTAAACATTTTTCATTCACCTCATATTCTTCTATTAGAAACTTTTTAACATTTTGAATATCTAATCTTGTTATTTTGTTTTCTTTTTCAGAATTATTGTTATCCTTATCACTTGTTTTTTCTGTTCTTTCAACAGTTGTATTAACAGTTTTTATTTTTTGAATTTCAGTAACTATCTTATTTTCAATATTATTATCATCATTGACCGTTTCTTTTGTATCAGAATTTTCTTTTTTACTTATATTTAATTTTATTTTTTTAATTCTTGTTTCTTCTTCCTTGTCTGATATTTGAACATTTACTTTGCATTTTGTTACTTGATATCCTTTTTCTGTTACTTTTTTTGTAATATCTTTTTCTAATTCTTCAACATATAATTCCTCAATTCTATCATTCATTGATGTCTGATCTACTTCTGTAGTAGCTCCGCGTTTCTACGTAACTTTCTATATCGATTTGATTAACATTTAAAACATTTTTATTTTGAACTAATGGCGATATTATATTAAATATTATATAAATTCCCATTACTATTCTTATGTATTTTTTTGTTTTGTTATTTGGCAAAAGCATTTCTAATATAGATACTACTACTATTGCTACTCCAAGGCCTTTTGCCCATGAACTTAAAAATTTTATCATTTGTATTTCTCCTATCTATACATCATTCCACTATTTGATATCTTTAAAACAAGTGCTGTTCCTATAATTAGCATAAATGACATAGCACTTAATATTGCAAGTAAAATTTTAAATATATCTCCCATTTGTTCCAAAAGCCCAACTATCTTTTTATCTGATATTGGCTGTGAAACCACTGCTACTAACTTATAGGAGATTGTCAAAGTTGCTAGTTTTATAATTGGCATAATGCAAATTCCAATTACTACAATTACTCCTACTATACCAACTGCATTTTTTAGTACAATTCCACAGCCTAAAACAGTATCAACTGCATCTCCTAAAATCTTCCCTACTACTGGTATAGCAGAACTGACAATTGCTTTCGTTGTTTTTGCAGTAATTCCATCAACACTACTAGACATAGTTCCTTCTAGTGATACAACACCCACAAAAATTGTTAACACAATTCCTAGAAACCACACAATCCCTGACTTTAAAAATTTTGCTAGTTTGTCAACTTGAACATTATCAGAAATCTTTGAGATAATGACTAGACTAGTAAATATTAGTACAAATGGTATGATAATATCTTGCACAATATTGCTTACAAAATTTATCATAAATAAGATAATTGGCTCTAAGACTCCACTTGTTGCAATACTTCCTGTATAAAGCATTAATGTAATTAGAAGCGGAACTAACATATTCATAAACGCTACCAAATTTACACAGGTATCTTGTACCATTTTTACAATTTGTGTAAAATTTGTCATAATGATAGTTACGATTAAAATATATTGTACATAATAAATAAGCTTTGCAACGCCTTCATTTTCCAAATTTTCACTAATCGATTTTAAAACACTATGTATTACAATAACAGTTAAAATGCTACCTATTGCTTTTAAGCTTGTTATAACTTCTGAGCCAAGCAAATTTATTATTCTTTTCAGTAAAGTAGAATTATCAACTTGTCCCTCTATTGCATCATTTAAAACTTCTCCAATATCTATCTCATCAAAAAATTCACCAGTATATTGTTTTGCATTCTTAATAAAATCTTGAATTCCAAACTCTTCTTGCTGTTGTTTAATAGTATTATCATTATCAATCGCATATGTATTACTAACCAGAACAATTGTGAACAATATCATTAAGAAAAGTATTATTAACTTCTTCGTTTGCTGATTCTCCATTTGCAATTTTTTTATTTGCAACCTTTTCATTTGTAACTCCTTTGTAACTTATTTGTACGTTTTTTGTTTCTGTTATTATTTAGATTTAGTATGCATATTTACAAGTTATGGTAGTATTTTCAAAATAATCTCTAATAAGCTTGAAATAATTGGAATAGACATAGATATAATAATAATTTTACTTCCAATTTCTATTTTACTAGCAATTGCTCCTTCTCCAGAATCTTTACAAATACTCACAGCAAATTCAGAAAGAAAAGCTATTCCTGTTATTTTTATAAGCAAACTTAGAAAAGTACTATTTATAGAAGCTTTATTTGCCAGTGATTGCAATAAATTAATAATTCCAGTAAGCTTGTCCATAACTAAAATTAAAATCAAAACACCAGTAAGCAAACTAATATAAATTGCAAATTCAGGTCTATATTGTTTTAAAAGGACTATAAGAATTAAGGCTACTAGAGCTATGCCAATAATTTTAATAACTTCCATACTTCCTCCTTTTCTTGCTGTAGGTTGCCATTGGTTCCGGGTTTAAATGGCAACCTTTCTAAAATTGTCACTAGGACAAAAATTTTAAGCAACAAATTATTTTAAATTGCCAAAAATCTCCGTCTCCCATGGCATTAAAATATATTGCCAAAAAAACCCGGAACCAATGGCAACTTTATAAATTAAATAAGGTTCGTACTGTGTTAAATAATCCACTTATTTCTTTGATTACCATTGTTAGAACGATAACCAATCCTGCAAGTGTTGTCATCATGGCTTGATCTTCTCTTCCTGCTCTTACTAAAACCTGATGTAGTACAGCAACTAGTATTCCTATTGCTGCTATTTTAAATAATAAGTTTATATCCATATTATATTGTCAAAACCTCCCTTTTTATTTAAATTAGAATTATTACAATTGCTAATCCTATTGTTGTTCCTAATCTACTATATAGTTTTTCGTTTTTTTGTTTTTCTTGTTGAGCATCTTTAATTTGCGTTTCTAAGAAGTTCTGTGTTATTTCTATTTGACTAATTTGTCCTTCACTATCTGTCTGCCCTAACATTTTTGATAAGTTTTTTAAAATTTGTTTGTCTTCTTCTTTTAAGTTGGTATTACTTTCTTTTAATGCACTTTCCCAAGCTATATTGGCATTGTTGTATTTCATTTTTTCTTTTGCTGATAAAAATATATTTCCTATGTTTTTATTTGTGTTTTCAGATATTTCTTTAAAAATTTCTGGTATTGGTTCATATGTAAATTTTATTTTAGATTTGAATACGTTTAAAGCACTATTCATTTCTTCTAGTTCTTCTAATCGATATAGATATCTTTTTGATAAAAATCGTCCTATTAAACTGGAAGAAACTAAAATTAGAAATAGTATAAAATACTTAATTAATTGCATATTAATACACCTTGTCCTTTTTCGTTTGTATATTATATGCATATGCTTAAATATTTAGAACTAATTTTTAATTTTTATATAAAAATTATTTTTTCAATATATTTTTCTTCAATTAATTCATATACTTCTTTATTCAGTTTAATGTCATTCATTGTTTTGCCATGCATTGTAAAAATCCCCTTTACTCCTGATGATATAGCTTCTGCAATTGCCTCCACATCTTCTTTTGTTCCTATTTCATCACAAGCAATTACTTCAGGAGCCATAGAACGAATTAGCATTTTCATTCCTTTAGCTTTTGTAACATTTTCAATAACATCTGTTCTCATGCCAATGTCATTTTGAGGTATTCCTTGATATATTGCTGCTATTTCCCCTCTTTCGTCTACCACACCACATGTTTTTCCTTTGAAGTCAAGTTCTTGGATCCCATTACTAATTCTTCTAATTGCATCTCTTAATATTGTAGTTTTGCCTTTTCCTGGAGGAGATACAATTAAAGTTGTATAAATATTATTATTTTCTCTATCTATCATTTGCCCTAAAATTTTATTACTACAATTAATTACTTCTCTTGCAATTCTAAAATTTAAACTAGTTATATATTTCATATTTATAACTTTATCATATTCCATTACTGCTGTTCCTGTAACTCCAACTCTGTGCCCACCTTTAACTGTTATGAATCCAGCACATATCTGATTTTTATATGCATAAATCGAATTTTCACATAATCTTTCTAAAGTCTGTAACACTTCTGTTTGTGTCACAACATACTCAATTAATATATCAGCTTGTCTTAGCTTTAACAAAATTGGTCTACCAACTCGTATTCTTATTTCTTGAATATTTTCCTCTATTTGACTATTTTGTTCTAATGTATACAATAAAATATTATAGATATTAGTTGGAAAATATTTTAAAATCCCTTCAATCTTTCTCATACTCACCTTCTACTTGAGACAGTTGGGACAGTCCTAATTTGTCTCACTTTTTTTGTCACTTTCTGTCGAACAACTTCCTTTATTGCAAATTTCTACATTTTTCTACACAATATGTGAGACAAATTAGGACTGTCCCAACTGTCTCACTAAAAAAAGCATACAATATTGTATGCTTTTATTTTTAAATTTAGACCTTTAATTTTGTTATAGGTATAGTTATTTTTTATTCATTAATTATTTTACTCTTTACTAATTACAAGTCTATATATTATTCCTGTATCTTGATTCTTTTCAAATTCTATTTCATAGTTATCTGCAGTTACTATTTCACTTTTTATTAATGTGATATTTTGTTCTGTTGCTTCATATTCTTCACCAATAAAGTTAATTTCTTTTATTTGATAGTCTTCATATGTTTCATTATTCTTTTTTACAGTGGTTAACAATCCTTTTACTGTAGTTCCTTGTATAACACCTTCGTAATTTTCAAATTTTTCATTAAATGTTTCTATTTCTGTTTGACTTACATTGTTTAAAGATGTTGATTGTTCATCTTCTCCAAACATATCAAAATCATCATCGTATGAGTTGTTAAAAACACTATTAGAATTCATAGTACTATATAGGGTATTGAAATTAGGTATTATATTTACTAAAGGATTTGTAGAATTACTTACTCCTAATTCTTCCATTTGTTTACTGTTTACTTCCGTTATTCTTTGTTCTACTGCTTGCATAAAATTATCTACTTGTTCTGGGTCTTGATCTGTAAGAATTAATGAATTATCGTCAGTTATTTCATCTATTGTTACATTGTCAGCAAAGTCTACATTATGATTTAAATAGTAAATGTATTTATTTTCTCCTAATGTTAAACCTAATTCATAATCTTCTGTTATGCTTTGTAATGCTTGTAATCCAGAGTATTTCATATTAAAATATATTGTTCCTAATGTTTCACCATCTCTATACATTTCAAATGCTAAATTATATTGTATGCTATTTCCTGTTTCAATTTTTTCAATTGTTATTTTTGCTTCATTTATTTTAATTTCTAATTTACTTGCTTTACCTTTATTAGTGTATACTGTTATTTCTAGAGTTTCATCATTAATATCTGTATCTTCATTAATTCCTTTTATAATATAATCAATATATTCTCCTGTTATTTTAACAGAATCAGTTGATGATGATAAATATTCATTTATTTTTTCTAATGTTTCATTATCATTTTTTAATGTTTCCAATATTTTTACTAATATATTTTTTAATTGCTCACCATTTAATGTTAATTTATATCCTTTTTGTTCCCCTGTAACTTTGCTGAAATTAGAATCATTTAATTCTTGTTCTATTACACCCCAGTATGTATCTTTTATATGTGAAATTTCTTCTTCTGATAGTTTAGCTTCCTCAAGTCCCCCCATTGCTTCTGTAATTTCATCCATATCTAGATCCATCATTTCACCTAATTTATCTATCTCTAACGCAATGTATTTACTTCCTATATATTCAGTTTTTAATCCTAGCGAATTTTCATTTTGTAGATATGTTACTGGAAATTTGACATCATCTGAATAATTGATGCTTATATCTTGATTTGCTTTAGAATTTTTAGAATCTACATTTCCTGTATATGTAATTGTACAATTATTTGTTAAATCTAATTCATTTTTATCAATGTTATCTGTATCTATTTGAAATTCAATTGTTCCATTATCTTTGTATGGTGTTGTTTTTTTCTTTTCTGTGTATTGTTTTAAATAGTCATCCATAGAACCTTGTTTTTCGGCTGCTAATTGTGATGTATATTTAAAAAATAAATTTTTATCACTTTTTAGTAAATCCGTTCCTAAAAAGGCATATGTTCCTAATGCAAGTAGTATTACTACTAGAACTGCTATAATAATTATTAAAATCATATTTTTACTTTTCTTTTGATCCATTTTTTTATCTCTCCTCTTATTATAAATGAAATATTTATCTTTAAATATCTCCTTTTTTCTTTTTCAATTTTTTATTCTTCTTCCCAATTATGATAAATGTTTGCTACATCATCTAATTCTTCAAGTTTTTCGATTAGTCTTTCCATCTTTTCTGCGCCACTTTCGTCTAGTTTTACAGTAGTTGTTGGTATCATTTGTATTTCTGCTTCAATAAATTCAAGTTTTGCTTCTTCTAGTGCTTCTCTAACAGCTGTAAAATCAGATGGTTCTGTTGTAATTTCATATATTTCTTCAGAGCTTTCAAAATCTTCTGCTCCATTTTCTATTGCAATCATCATTATTTCTTCTTCACTCATTGTTGTTGAAGCTTTTTCTATAACTATGATTCCTTTTTTGTTAAACATATATGAAACACAACCAGTTGTTCCTAAGTTTCCTCCTGATTTATCAAAGACATGTCTCACATCTGCTGCTGTTCTGTTTTTGTTGTCTGTTGATGCTTCTACTATTACTGCTACTCCGTTTGGTCCATATCCTTCATATACCATTTCTTCATAATTTTCATTACTGCTTGATGCTTTTTTTATTGCATTATTGATTGTGTCATTTGGCATATTTGATGCTTTACATTTTGCTATTACATTTTTTAGTTTTGAGTTGCCTGCTGGGTCAGGTCCGCCTTCTTTAACTGCTATCAGTAATTCTCTTCCTAATTTTGTAAATATCTTTCCTCTTGCTGCATCAGCTTTTCCCTTTTTTGCTTGTATGTTGTGCCATTTACTGTGTCCCGACATTTCTTCTTCCTCCTTTTTAATTTTTCTCTCTATTTTCAAGGCTTTCGAGCCTCTAACCACTTGATTTGCTCATTTTTTTGCTTTGTTGAACTTTGTTGATTTTAGTGGGTTTTGGTAGTTCTGTGTTGAAACGATTGCACCAAAATTGCTCCAAAAAGCATTATGTCAAGTTCCTTTTTTGTTTTTGATAAACATTCGTTTCATACATTTCCATGTGCTTTTTATAATTTTCGTTTTTTATTGTATCACATTATTTTTTATTTGTGTAGTCTTTTTACAAATTAAATTTGTATTTTACTAATTCTGGTTGTATGATAGTGTCTAAATTTATATTGTTTTATGTTCACTATTCTTATTATTGTTCTTCATTGTTTTTTTTTAGTCTTTTGTAAGTTCTTCTTTAATACTTCTATTTATTTCATCTTCCATTCCTAACAATATCATTATAATCTTGGCATACTGCTAAAGCATTATATTCCCTTTTCTTCTTCCTTGTATAAATTTAATGAAAGAAAAAAATATTAGTTCAAAATATGAAATTCCAAAGATTAAAATAATTTGGAATTTTTTTGTTCCTAAATTAAAAGAGAGCAAAACTGCTCCCTCAAAATACACAACTTATAATCAATGTTAAATTAACCAGTTTACTATACTACTCTTGCTCCAAAAGGTGCTAAAGACAATTTAGCAATTTTAAAGAATTGAAGTCCAAACGGAATACCTACTATTGTTATGCACCATATACAGCCAAACAATAAGTTTTCAACTGCCATTGGAATTCCAAAGAAAATAATCCATATCACATTTGCTATTACTGATGGTACTCCCCCTCCATATTCGACATCTTTGCCAAATGGTGCAAATGATAAAGCTGCAAATTTAAAACATTGTTTTCCATAGGGGATTCCTATTATTGTAATACACCAAATAAGACCTGATATGCACCAAGAAATCCCACTTAAAAAACCTCCAAAGATAAACCATAAGATATTACCTAAAATACTCATATTCACTACTCCTTTCGTTCTATTAACATTAATTATTCATTGTGCATTTTTACCACATTGATTATTAAATCTTTGTGTTATTTAATTAGTATATTTTTATAACTAATTACTTTTTAATAATCTTGTGAGAACTACCTTTTACCAGTAGTTCTCCTTGAAAATAAAAGGGGATGTTTGTGCTAATTGCTTGTTCTACAATTAGCACTTCTATTATTTCTGTTTTAATATTTTATCTGCTTCACTTTGTGTAAGATATTTATATTCTATCATTTTGTTTATTACTTGTTTTTGTCTTTGTTTTGCTAATTCTGGATTTTTTGTTGGAGCATATACTGATGGTGCATTTGGTATTCCTGCAAGCATAATCGCTTCATAATCTGTCATCTGATTTGGTTCTTTTCCAAAATATCCTAGACTTGCTTCCCTTACATTATAATATCCATCTCCAAAATAACTTGTATTCAAATACAATTCTAATATTTCATCTTTTTCACATTTATTTTCTATTTTAAATGCCATAAATACTTCTGCTATTTTTCTTTCAAATTTCTTGTCTTGTGTAAAATATATATTTTTTGCTAATTGCTGTGTTATGGTACTTCCACCTTCTACAAAATCCATAGCTTTTATGTCATTTATTGTCGCTCTACCTATTGCAATTAGATCTATTCCACAATGATTATAAAATCTATGATCTTCTACTGATAATACTGCATTGATATAATTTTGTGGTAAGTCTGAAATTTCTGTATAGTTTTCTTTGCTTTTTATTTCTTTTATTTTATCTTCTATACTTATTTCTTCTATTGCTTCCTTATACATTTTATATCCATTTCCTATAAATAGCAATGCTATGCTTACTATTATCAATGTTAGTAAAAATACTATTTTTAGAAATTTCTTCATCTTTACCACCTCTTTTACTACTTTTTTATTCTACATTTAATGCTGTTTTTACTTTCTTTGGTAGTTCATTTACTTGTACTTCTTCCCAAGATTTGACTCCTCTTGTTACCATTACTTCTAATTTTAAATAGGAATCTTCTTTTAATTCTCTACTTGTTCTGAATTTTATTTCTTTCCATTTTCACTATAACAGTCTAAAGTATATTCATATTTCATTCCACCTGTTTCTGGAATACTTGCTATTTTGCTATTATCTATTTGAGTATAATAATTTGATTGTTGATATACCAAGAAATAATATGCTACTCCACATA
>CANPDB010000041.1 GCA_947572725.1 uncultured Clostridium sp.
TATTACAATTTTTACTCTTACGGTTTTATGCTTTTTAAACTAACGAAAATATTCTTAAAAAAATATAATATTTTTTCCTACAAGTTACAATTCACAGTCCTATTTAAAATATTAGAATAGCTAAAGAGTTATAATATATTATTTTTTTGAAATGAATGTGGGGACCAACAAGTTACAGTATGTATAGAACAAAAGGAGCATGATTAATTTTTTTGACTTTTTAGATTTCTTATATGCTCCGTCTTTGTTCGTCCGCGAAAAAATTCTTTAGAATTTTTTCTGTGGAATGTATTTATATTATAGGAAGTTCGAAGAACTTTTCTATAATATAAAATTTGAGGAGCAACTGCACCGCAGAAGTTTATCTACAATCTGTTAGCAGTTGGGAATGGATAAAAAATAATATATTAGAACTCTTTAGTGAAATAAATATAAATAAGCTGTGAATTGTAACACTACAGTTCAGTTTAAATTAAATTCAATAGTGCAAAGAGGTTTATATCTCTACCAATATCAAATCATCGCCAATACATTTTATATTTTTCCATGGAATTACTATATCATTATTAGTAGAAAATAAATTTAAAATTTTATTACTACCAGGAACTATAATATGTGTAATTGTCCCTGTTTCTAAATCAGCACAAACATCTTGAACATATCCTAATCTTTTTCCATTTGTAATATTAACCACTTCTTTATGTTTAAAATCCAAACCTTTATCTTGCATAATTCGATACTCCTTTATACATTATATTATAATATATAAAAAAATAACCCAATAGTTACAAAGTATTTTAAAATTGCTGTTTAGTATTAAAGTTTCATATAGCTCCCAGGTGTATATATATTAATATTTTTTTGTCGAAAACATAGCTGGGGTCTACCTATAGGTCTTCGACTGCAAAATATTAATATATATGCACCTTCGCGCTATTAGAAATAATTTATACTAAACAGCAACTTTATTTATACAATCTTTTTATATGTTGAATTGCACTTTTTTCTAATCTTGAGACTTGAGCTTGTGATATACCAATTTCATCTGCAACTTCCATTTGAGTTCTTCCATCAAAGAATCTTTTAGTTATAATCATCTTTTCTTTTTCATTTAATTTCTGCATTGCTCCCATTATTGTCATATTTTCTGCCCACAATTCATCTGTATTTTTTGTATCTCGTACTTGTTCCATAACATTTATACTATCTGTTCCATCATTATATACTGGTTCCTGCAAAGAAACAGGGTCTTGAATAGCATTAAAACTAAAGGCAATATCTTCTTTTTCTACTCCTAATTCTTTTGCAATTTCTTCTATATGCGGTTCTCTTCCATGTTCTTTTGTATATCTCTCTTTAAATTGTATCGCTTTATATGCTAAATCTCTTACTGATCTGCTAACACGAATACTATTATTATCTCTTAAGTATCTTTTAACTTCCCCAATTATCATTGGCACAGCATAAGTACTAAATTGTACATTTTGGCTCAAATCAAAATTGTCTATTGCTTTAATTAATCCTACACAACCAACTTGAAAAAGGTCATCTGCACTTTCTCCTCTTCCATAAAATCTTTGTATTACACTTAATACTAATCTTAAATTTCCATTAATAAATGTATCTCTTGCTTGTTCATCTCCTGCTTTTATTTTTATAAATAGTTCTTCTTTTTCTTCTCTGCTTAACAATGGTAATTTTGATGTGTTCACTCCACATATTTCTACTTTGTTGTTTAACAAAAGAAAAACCTCCTTTTTTAATACTTATTTACAGTATTTCCAAAAGAAGTTTTTTTATACTTTATGCTTTTTTCTTATCCAATTTTACTTGTAATATCTTTTTTCATTTTTCCAATAATCTTTTTTTCTAATCTTGATATGTAACTTTGAGAAATTCCGTAATTCATCTGCTACTTCTTTTTGCGTTTTCTCTTTTCCGGTCTGGAAACCAAATCTCATCTCCATAATATCTTTTTCTCTTTGATTTAGTTTTTGAATAGAATCTCTTAATAAACTTCTATCAACTTCATCTTCTATATTTCTTGAAGTAATGTCTGCTTCTGTTCCTAATATGTCAGATAATAGCAGTTCATTTCCATCGCCATCTTTATTTAATGGCTCATCTATTGATACTTCTCCTTTTATTTTATTATTTTTCCTTAGAAACATTAATATCTCATTTTCTATACATCTAGATGCATATGTTGCAAGTTTAATGTTTTTGTTTGAGTTAAATGTGTTTACTCCTTTCATTAATCCTATCGTCCCAATTGATATTAAATCTTCTATTCCTATACCAGTGTTTTCAAACTTTTTTGCTATGTAAACAACTAATCTAAGATTTCTTTCTACTAATTTTTGTCTAATTTGTAAATTGTCTTCTTTTCCCAATTGTTCTATTAGCTCTGCTTCTTCTTCTGGCGTTAATGGTGCTGGTAAAGTCTGACTACCTGCTATATAAAAAATAGGAAGATATTCTATTTCATTTTTATCATTTAAATATTTTGCACAAATTGTATTGATGCTATTTTTTAACATGTCAACTATTTTCATTCTATCACTCCTTTGTTTTATATCTTAATTATAAAAGTCTATTGTCACAATTCACAGCTAGTAATTTTATATATAATAAATTTTGTTAATACTTACTTACGCTATGAATAGTAACAGGATATTATGGTTTATAATAATTCCATTCCAATCAATCCCCTATATTCTCCTCTTTTTGTTAATGATTTATTATAAATTCCTATTATTACATTATTTATTTTCTTTTCATTATCTTCATTTTTAATAATAATATATTCTGGTTTAATTCCCATAAGCATACCATTTTGTTTTCCCAAAGAAGAAAATGGTATTACTTTTAATTTTGATATATATTGATTTTTTACTTCTTCTGATACGCCATTAAAATCACCTCCTAATATGTTCTCTAAATTATTTAATATTTCTTTTGGTATACAATCATATAAAAGTGTATGCTCTAGCACAATTACTGGTGTATTACTAATCGGCTCTTTTAATAAGTTTCCTGTGTCAATCATTACCTTTGTTTCAATTTCTTTATTATTAATTTTTACTTTTACTATGCAGAACATATCTTTTTTCGATATTTTAGATTTTACAATTTTGAAAGATGTAATAATTACAAAAAATGCAATAATTGCTCCTAATAAAATAGTCTTTAATGGATATGTACCTAAAAATAATCCATTTTTCATAAATATTTCTTGTGGCTTTACAACATAGATTAGTGCAAACGCCGCTCCTCCAAATACAAATGAAGTCATATAAAAAATCAAGATATGTTTCCACAATTGTTTCACATTTTGTGGATTATAAGATATGTATACTATAACAACTGATAATATTATTTTTAGAATTATGCTAGAATATATTTCTAGTACTGACATATATGCAATTATAGAATAAATAGCTCCAAGTAAACTCGCTATTATCAATCGTATGTGTTTTATATTGATTTTTAATATAATTCCTGTTGCATATAAAATAATATAATTCATTATTAAGTTTTCAATTAGTACTACATCTAAATAAATTGTCATTCTATCACCTGTACTGGTATCTTACTACGTTAGAAATAAAAATACTGTCGTTTCTTATTGCCGAAAAAAAGAAAAAATCGATAAATTTCGATTTTTTCTTTCATTACATATTTTTGCTTTTATTCTTTCTTAAGAAAGAAGGTATATCTAAATCATTTTGTGATGAACTTGTTTCTGAACTTGCTGGTATAGCATTAACTTTCTTTTCCCATGTTTTTGAAACAAGATTATCTACACCTATACTTGTTGATGTTTGCTCATGGCCTTTTTCAAATCCTGTTGCAATTACTGTTATTTGGATTTCATCTGTCATATTTGTATCTGTAACTGTACCAAATATAATATTTGCTTCAGGGTCTACACTACGTTGTACAAGTTCTGCTGCTGTGTTTACTTCGTGTAATCCTAAATCTTCTCCACCTGTAATATTTATTATAACTCCTTTTGCTCCTTCTATTGATGTTTCTAGTAACGGACTTTGAATTGCTTGTTTTGCAGCATCTTCTGCTCTGTTTTCTCCTGATGCACTTCCAACCCCCATATGTGCCATTCCTTGGTTAAGCATAATTGTTTTTACATCTGCAAAGTCTAAGTTAACAAGTCCTGGTATTGCAATTAGGTCTGATATTCCTTGTACACCTTGTCTTAATATATCATCAGCCATTTTAAAAGCTTCAATAATAGATGTTTTTCTGTCTATTATTTGTAATAGTTTGTCATTTGGTATTACAACTAAAGTATCTACTTTTCCTTTTAAACTTTCTACTCCACGTTCTGCTTGAGAAAGTCTTTTTTTACCTTCAAATGTGAATGGTTTTGTAACAACTCCTATTGTTAATATTCCCATTTCTTTAGCTACTTGTGCTACTATTGGTGCAGCTCCTGTACCTGTTCCTCCACCCATTCCGGCCGTAACAAATACCATATCTGCTCCTCTTAATATTTCTGATACTTCTGCTTTGCTTTCTTCAGCTGATTGAGCTCCTATATCAGGGTTCGCTCCTGCTCCTAATCCTCTTGTTATTTTTTCTCCTATTTGAATTTTTGTATTTGCTCTTGAAGTTTGAAGTGCTTGTCTATCTGTATTAACAGCAATAAAGTCAACTCCTTTTATTCCTGCTTCTATCATTCTATTTACAGCGTTATTTCCTGCTCCTCCTACACCTATAACTTTGATAGTGGCTGTTCCATCCATCATTGTAATATTACCATCATCATTGTAATCCATCATTTAGCTTTTCCTCCCTCTTAATATATATTATACTTTAAATTTAATAACTTTTATGAATAGAAAAAGTCTTTTACTCTTTCCAATACATTTTTTATAAGACTTTCATTGTTTTGTGTATCTATATCACTTGATACTGATTTTGCAAATGGTCTTGCTGCAATGTATCTAATTAATGCATAGCTAGTTCTATATGCTGGTTTTACTGTGCTTACTAGCCTTCCTGTTGATATTTTAACAGGTGTATTTAAGTTTATTTTTCCTGCTACATCACTTTTGTTGATATTTACAATTCCTTGTCCTGTTAAAATTACATTGTTTATTTTTGGTTTTACGCCTTTATTTGTAATGTCTTTGTTAACAATAGAAAAGATTTCTTCAATTCTTGCCTCTATTATTTCTATTAATTCTGAACTTTTTATTATTCTGTTTTTGTTTTCGTCTCTAGATGTGTTTAATATTATATCGTTGTCATTATCAATAAAAGATTTTAGTGCTAGTCCATATTGTCTTTTTAGTTTGTCCGCTTCTTCTTCTGATATGTTTAGTACAAGTGCTATATCACTTGTTATGTTGTCTCCTCCTACTGGAATAGAGTTTGTATAGATAAATGTTGAGCCTTCAAATACACCTATTTCTGTGTTTCCTGCTCCTATGTCTAATAGCATTATGTTGTCGTGTAGTTCATGTTTATCTAATACTAAGTTTCTTTCTGCTAGTGTAATTGGAACAATTCCATCTATTTCTAATCCTACTTTTTTGAATATATTGTTTAGTTGTTTCACATAGTCTTTTTCTGCTAATATAACTTGTGCACTTATTGTAAAGTGTGAACTTAAGTTTCCAATAGGGTCTGTAACAACTGTTCCATTGTCAAGTGTTATTTTATCAGGTACAATGTCAATTAATGTTTTTTCGTCTGGTATTTCTATATCTTTTACTTGCATTAGGGCATTTTGTACATCTTTCATTGATATTCCAGAGTACCTGTCTTTAACTTCTTTTGTTATGCTATTTTGAACTATTGTTACATGTTTTCCTTGGATTGTTATATATGCAGAATTGATTTTTAAGTTTGTTTCAGCTTCTGCTTCTTTTATTGTTTTTGATATACTTAAGGCTATTTCATCTTCACTTATTATTTTCCCCTTCTTTAGTCCATTACATTTATATGAGGTATTACATATAATTTCTATCTGTCCAAAGTTATTTACTTCTCCTACAACTGTACAGACTTTACTTGTTCCCATGTCAATACCTACTATGATATCTCCTATTGCCAAGTTAATTCCTCCATCTTTTTTTACTTTTTTCTTAAATGTATATATATTACATTTTAAAACAAATGTCAATAGAATTTGTTATATTTTTGTAATATTTTTGTAATGTTTTTGTAATAAATTCTTTATTCTTGTTAATACTTGTCTTTATTTTCCTTTATGCACATGCGTTTAACATTAATTTAGACAGGCTCCTCCCCTGTCTTTTTCTTTCGTACTTATATTATATACTTTATTTTTTCTTTTTCATAAGCATATTAGACCATTTATCTACATAGTATCTTCTTATAATAGCCAAGTTAACAAACATTCTTCCAACAAATACTACAATTGCTGCCAAGTATATATCTACATTTAACTTTTCTCCTAAAATTGTTAATAGTATTGCAAGTATTGCATTTCCAAAAAATCCCGTTACAAATATTTTTAAATTAAAGTTTTTATTAATTACTGATGTCATTCCTCCAAATACAGAGTCTAATGCTGCAATAATTGCAATTGCCAAATAGCTTGAATATGTATATGAAATCATTGGTGCATTTATTCCTATTAAAGCTCCTAAAATACATCCTATTAATATTGCTATAAAAATCATTTTTCTTCCTCCTTTTACATAAATTATTGTATATACTTCATTTTTATGTCTTTACTATATTTAACTATTTTTATTTTATTAGATTTTTCTATACTTACATCTTGTCCAATTTTTTTCATTTCATCAACTGGACCTCCATTTCCAATTAATGCACTTTCTAAATAAGATTGATTTCCTATCGCTTTTATAATATATGGTTCAGACATTCTTTGTCCATTTACTTTAATAAATGCTCTATTAATATCTACAATATCTGACATATTTATAATTCTCTCTTCATTAATTGATATTGCTTCTGCCCCTGCATATTTTAAACTATTTACAATTAATAATAAGTCGTCTGAACTAATTTTTCTTATTTCTTCATCTTCTGTATTTTTTAGTGTAATTTCTATCCCTTCTCCTTGTACATCAGTTTTTCCCAAATTCATATTTATTTGTTCTAATTCTTTATCTATTATTTTTTTTGTTTCTTGATTAGATTGTTTGTTTTCTTTATATTCCTCTACTTTTTCTGCAATTTCTTCATATTTTTGATTTGTCTCTTGATATTTTGTTCTCCAGTTTGCTAATTCTGTTCGTAATTCTGCTTCTCTCATATCTTCAATTGAAGTAATATCTGTCTCATTTACAATTTTAAATTGCATAAACATAACTAACGCTAACGCAAAGCAAGCTATTCCTATTGTTATAGTAATTGTAATTTTGCCTTTTTTAATATTGCCTTTCATATTTAATCTCATTCCTTTCATTTAGTCTTACATCAAACTAAATTAATTCTTACAATCTAGACTTAAAATTCTCTACTCGCTCCCAGGAGTTTATACTGTAACAATTAATACAAACTTTTCAGCTTTTTTCCTATTCTATGGTTCGTGCATATTCATATGTTATAACACCAGTATATTTAGGTATAGTAATATTATTTGATTTTTTTAGTTCTACTCCTATACCATCTTCTTTTAATCTTTCTAAATATCCTCCTGGTCTAGATAATGCAGCTAATTGTTCTGGTAATCCTATTGCTTTTATTACAAAAGGAGCTCCTACTTTTTCCCCATTTATATCTATAATATTTCCTCCACATGAAATACTACTTGTTGGTACTAACCTTTGCTCATTGATTGATATTGCTTCTGCTCCTGCATTTTTTAATTCATTAATTACACTCAATACATCTGCATCGTGAACGATTAATGAACTAGGGTTTAATACACTATTAACATCTTTTTTGCTATCATTAAGGGTAACTATAACTCCTGGGCCTGTTACTTCTGTTAGTCCAATCATTTTATTTCCTTTTTTGATTTCTTCTTCTTTTCTGGCTAATTCTTCATCATTTTGTGTTGAATTTTGTCTTTCTTTTTCTAGTTGTTCTTCTGCTTTTTCTAATTCTTTGTATTTATTTTCATATCTTTCTTTATATCTTAATACTTCTGCTCTTAAGTTATTTTCTTCATAATTTTGGCTTACTGTGGAATTTGAACTTTTTACTGTTCTAACTTGTACACATATTCCTAATGTTAAAGCAAAGCACATTAGTCCTAAAACAAGACTTATTACTTTTTTGTTCATTGTAAATTCACCTCTCGTCTTTATTTTCTTAAGAATATAATATCTAACTATTATACTTTTTGTCTGAAAAATGTTCTGAATTTGTTGTTTAAATCTCCGTTAACATAGATTTCCCCTTCGTTTCCCTTTTCTTTTTCCATAATTGCAATTGCGTGTAGTATTTTATTTCCTAAGTTTGTATTATCGCCTAAATAAATTCGCTTTTTCTCTTCACTTATATATAAACTATAATCATTTTTACTAATAATGTCAATACTTGTAATTTTTGTTTCTATGTTATTATCTTTTGCTACATTCATTATTTTTATAATATCTTCTAATGCCATTAAATCATCTATATTTAGTCTTTGATTTGGTTTAATTTCTTCTTCATTAGTAGTAATTCCTTGTATAATAACAAGTCCTTTGCTATCTTCAGATATTTCTAATATATATCCTTGTGTATTTATATATGCATATTTACCCATGAATTCAACACTGTATTTAGGCTCACGTTCTTCAATAGTAATTTGTATTGTATTTGGTATTTTTCTATGTATTTTTAGGTTTTCAATATACGAATTTTCTTTTATTTTATCTTTTACATTGTTTTTACTAAATTTGAAGATATTTTCCCCTGTTTTTAATTCTGATAAACTAATAACTTCTTCACTGCTTACAATATTATTATTTAATACTTCGATTGTTTCTATGTTAAAAATTGGTGATATTAATGCAAAAGTGCAACCTCCTGCTATAATTCCTAATAGTATAACGATTTTTATAATAATACTTATTCTTTTTCTTCTTTTTTGTCTTTTAATTTCTTCTTTCTTTTGAACTTCTCTTTTTCTTTCTGTTGCTTCTAAATTACTTTTGTTTGTCATTTTAATTAATATTTCATCTTCTGTATCTGTGTCATTTTCTTTTCTTCGTTGTTTTATTCTTTTTTCTCTTTCCTTTTTCTTTTCAACTTCATTTTTTTGTTTAGTTTTTTCGTCCATATTTTGCATATTTTTCACATAATACGTATCTTGTCCACTTTTTTTCCTAGGCAATCTACTCACTCCTTTTTATTTGAGGAGGGGTGTAAGTGAATTTTAATTACACCCCCCTCTGTTTATTTTATTGCTATTTAGACCACATAATTTTTAATAGTGTGAAATAGTTTATATACTCATCTTTTTACTATGTTCACTCCTATCTTTTCTAGCTTTTGGTCAAAATTTTCATAACCTCTTAAAATATATTCTATGTTTTCTATTTTAGTTGTTCCTTTTGCTACAATTCCTGCCATTACTAGTGATGCTCCTCCTCTTAAATCTGTAGCTTTTACATTTGCGCCATATAATTTTCGTGTTCCTTTTATTACTGCTGTTTTTCCTTCTACATTGATTTTTGCTCCCATTCTTACTAGTTCCTGTGTATATTTATACCTATTTTCAAATATGTTTTCTACTATAATTGAGGTTCCTTTTGCTGTTGCCATTGAGGTTGCAAATATTGATTGCATATCTGTAGGAAATCCTGGATATGGCATTGTTTTTATATTTACTGCTTTTAATTTTTTTGGAGCTTCTATTTTTATTTGATTTTTTTGTATTTCTAACTGGCATCCCGCTTCTTCTAGTTTATCTATTACAGGTGTTATGTGTGTACTATCTGCGTTTTTTAATGTTAGGTTTCCATTTGTCATTGCTGCTATGCATAAAAATGTTCCCGTTTCTATTCTGTCTGGTATAATGTTATAGCTAACATCTTTTAGGTGTTGTACCCCTTGTATTTCTATTTGGTTAGATCCTGCTCCTTTTATTTTTGCTCCCATTTTGTTTAAAAAGTTTTGTAAGTCTATTATTTCTGGCTCCCTTGCTGCATTTGTTATGATTGTTTTTCCTTCTGCTAAGCATGATGCTAATATTGCATTTTCAGTTGCTCCTACACTTGGGAAGTCAAGGTCTATTTTTTCTCCTATTATTTTATCACATGTACAACTTATATTTCCATAGTTTTTTCTAATATTTATTCCTAATTTTTCAAATGCTTTTAGATGTAAATCAATCGGTCTTGTTCCAATATCACATCCTCCTGTTTGTGATAGTTTGTGGGTACATGAATTTTAAGTGGAATGCTAGCCCTCCATTTTCATAGAGTTCTTGATACATTTCATCTGTTAAATTATATTCTTGTTTAATATCTTCCGTAATTTCTTGTTTATCAAATACTACGATTTTATCAAATAGTCTTGATAATTCCTCTTTGGTTAGTCCATTTTTCTTAATGTCATCTATTGCTTTAAATATTAAATCTTCTTTGTCTTCTAGCTTATTTAATGT
Organism: uncultured Clostridium sp.; assembly: GCA_947572725.1. Lineage (GTDB taxonomy): Bacteria > Bacillota > Clostridia > TANB77 > CAG-508 > CAG-269. The sequence continues at coordinate 10,562 of CANPDB010000041.1, forward strand.
ATTAAATTTGCTTTCTATTTCTTGCAATTTTTCTTTCTTATTTTTTATTTTCTTTTCTAATTCTTGTTTTTTATCTTTGTATATAAATTCAGGAATTAAATCATTTAACTTATCCTCATATACTTGTTTAAATTGTTTTTCTAGTTTTTCTAAAGTTTGCTTTGATTTATTTAATTCTTTTTCTAGTGTTACTTTATTTGTGCTAATTGCCTTTACGTTATCCATTACAAAACTTTTAAATTCTGGGTTACTTACTAGATTATCTATGTATGTATTTACGATTTTGTCTAAATATTCAATTCTTATTCTATGTGGTTTGCAACCATAGTCTTTTCTTATATCTTTAATTGTTCCTTCATTACTATATTTTTTGCAAAGGTAACTATCTGGTCTTTTTCTTGTTCCTGTACTTCCTTTTCTTTTATACATTGGTGTTCCACATCTTCCACAATATAAAAGTCCTGAATATAAGTTATTTTCTACATCTACAAATTTGAATCCGTTATTATATTTATCGCTTTCTTTTTTTCTTTTCTTTCTAATATTTTGTACTTTTTCAAATAACTCTTTATCAATAATTGGCTCATGATGATTTTCTATGATGGTCCATTCTTCCTGTGCTTTTACTCTAGTTTTCTTTGATTTAAAACTTAACTTTTCTGTATGCCCTCCAACATAATCACCTATATACCTTCTATCATCTAAAATTCTAACAATGTGTTGTGCTTTCCAGTTTGCAGTTTGTTTTGCATTTGCAAAGTTTCTCGATTGAGATGGTGTTGGTATTCCTTTTTTATTTAAGTGTGTTGCTATCTTTTGATAACCCCAACTTTTAGAATATAACTCAAATATTTCTTGAACTACTGGTGCTGTTTCTTCATTTATTACTAATTGTTTGCCATCTTTGTTATATCCATATATTGCTTTTACTAGTAGATTTCCTTCTTCTATTTTATGACGTAAATTTCTTCTTATATTTTTACTGTCATCTCTTGCTCTTCTTTCATTAAACCATGCATATAATCCAAACATTTCCTCATTGTATTGCTCATCTTCAAATATTATTTCTACACCTTGCTCTTCTAGGTATTCTACAAATTCTAATGCTTCTCTTTGATTTCTTCCAAGTCTTGCAGAGTTTTTGAAAACGATTACATCTATTTGCTTTTTTTGAGCTCGTTCTCTTATATCATCAAACCTGCTAAAGTCTGTTCCACTTTTGTCATCATCCATTATGATATCTACTATATTTGTGTAACCATGACTTTTACAATATTTTACTAATAAATCTCTTTGTGTTTCTATTCTCTCGTAGTTTTCTCCATAGTCATCTCTGCTTTCTCTACAATATATTATTACTCTTTTTTCTTCGTTAGATTTTTTCATAGATTACCTCCATTTTTGTGATGTATCAATAACATTTTATTTTGTTTAATGTTTTATTGTTGCTATTATACGTTAAAAGTTCTAAAATTTCAAGGCTCTGCTCAAAATTTTAGAACTTTTATTTTTACTATTTTACTTTTTGAAATGACTTTATTGAACTATTGAAAGTAAGCATGTTTTGTAGGAAGTATTTTTTATGCAACTTTTTCTTTATAATTTACAATAGTAACTTCTGTTGCTAATTGCTTTAATTGATTTACAATTTTTTCAATATTCTCTGCTGTTTCATCATCAAAGTATTGTTCTCCACATTGAGTACATACCTTTGCAGGAACACCTTTAATAATAATAATTGTATCTTCTAAATCAACTACATAATTTACTTTCTTTTCTTCTAAATTTCCTTTACACATAAAACAATTCATTATTTTTCCCTCCTTGTTTTCATATCTTCTTCCCATTTCTCTGTATTTGGATAATATGCAGTTATCATATGAACAGTATCTTCACTCATTCCACATACTATATGTAATATTTTATTATTTATATTATATCCTAATATTAAGCAACTTGGATATGGATAATCATCATAATAATATTCAATTATTTTTCCATTATTTACTGCTGTTTTTACATCAGATATTAATATATCTCTTTGATTTAATCGATTTAAACAATGCTTTGTCCAATCTATTTTTCTTTTTGATATATATTCTTTTATAATTTCAATATTTAATAAGTCTTCGTTCAACTTTTTCTCCTCCTCATTTATTTTAGCATAAAATAGCTAATTTATGCAATTATTTTTACAATTTTTTCTTATATTTTTATTTGAATTTTTCTTGTATTCTATCTGAAATAATATCGGTGAATACCTGTTTATAATCTTCTGTTTCACCAATATTTGACTTTGGACATATAAATACTGCAAATGGTAATTTGTCTTTTGCTTTTTTATTAGCATTTGTATCTATCTTATTCTGCTTTTCCAGTGTATTCACCTCCACTTCCATTTATAAATTATATTTCTTTATTCTTTGTCCTTATTACTAAAAGCTACAAGTGGATTCAACCCCATATGAGATTTGCCCTCATTCCTCTTTTTAGAGAATCGCCCCTTTACATCACGTTAGCCAGACGAAAGTTTCATTATCTGTGCTTGTAGTTTGCTATTCAATTTTCAATGTGCTATACTTTAATAGAAAATAATTATTTGCACGTGCTATTTTCTACTTGCAATTTTTATTATAAGAACCTTAAAAAGTGTTGTAAATACATTTTTGCAAGTCTATAGATAAATTAAAAATTGAAATAGCTATATTCTATTTTTAAAAATGGAGGAAACATTGATATGATAACTAATTTCACACTTAAGAATAATAAAATTGTAATAAAAAATGATCGGAGAGTTTTTTGGTGCTACTCATGATTTTGAATATAATATTGGAGATAAACTATATGAATTTGCCATAATGAGTTATGAAGATTTTGATAAATTGAAGGCAATTTATACACAATTAATAAAACTTGTATGTACTGCTAAAGAAACAGATACTATGGATGAAAAATTGGATTGTTTCTTTAAAATGTTTCAAATAGTTAGAGCGTGTTTAGAATTTTCTCCATATACTCATTTTTATACACAAGTCTTAATAGATATAATTGTGAAAACATATAATTCTAAAGTTTTTAGAACTGACTTATTATTTAAATCTCAAATTGGCGTTTTTATTGAAAATCCAAAATACTATGCTAAAGAATTTTATGAAGATTTAGAAGAAAATCCTTACACAATAGAACTTATACTTCACGAATTTACTGATAATATTGAAAAAGTATCAACTAAAAAACATAAGGAATATATAAAATATTTTGAAACTATAAAAGATTTATTAATAGAAAATTTTATGGAGAAAAAGACTGATTTAAAAAAGCGATTAGAATTGATAAGCAAATATTCTAATAACTCTATTGTAAGAAATTTAAGTACAGAAGAAAGAATATATTTATATGAGGCAAAAAGAGTTTTTGACATTCACTATCTTAATACTAATCCAGCACATGCAATTTTTTTAGATACTAAATTTAAAACAAAATATGTATGTGATAAAGGATTATCACTACAAGAAAGAAGATTAGATGTAGAGGATGTAGTTAAATTAATAAAAGAAAAGCAGATAGCAGTAGAAGAAGTCTATGAATTGGAAAATACTGAAGAACAAATTAGATTTGAGTTATTTAAAGTAATTCAAAATAATTTTACTATCAATAAATGTGAAAATTGTGGAAAATTATTTATTCCTGTAACCAGTAGTAAAAATCCAAATCAAAAAGGAAGAAATGACCAAAAATATTGCAATAACTTATATTTAGATACTGGAAAAACTTGTAAAGAAATTGGAGCATTAAATAAAAAAAAGAAAAAGTTCAAAATAGTTCAATTTTAAAGGAATACAACAGAGAATATAAAAGAATGCATGGTTTACACTATAATCATATGAAAGAATTTAAAGAAAAACAATTCAAAGAATGGTCTGAAAAAGCTAGAGAATTAAGAGATACTTATACTAATGAACAAATAGAATTATTTAAATTAGAACTAAAAAATTTAAGCAATATGTATTGGAAAAATCAAAAATAGAAAGTCCATTCGGCTTTCTATTTTCGATTTTAATTATTTCTATATTAAGATACCATTATCTTCCCTCTGTTTCTTTGCCTTTTTGCTTTATATACTTAAATAATCCATCTAAATCACTATTAGCAAATCTTACTGCATCTTCTTTACCATTTGATTTAGCATTTTCTAACAATCTGTTATATAAGTAATGTATAACATCTAAAGCAGTATCTCCTTTTGCTGTTTTTATTAAAAATAATTTTTTTACTTCTATATTATGATTTTCTTTTCCTTTTACATCACGTTGGGGTGATTCTATAAACATTTTTCTAAAATGTTCTGGTACTTCTTTAAGAAGTACAAAATGATCTTCAATTAAAAAATCTTCGCCTTCTATAGCATCTACTTTAAAATATATTTCATCTTTAAATCTTTTTTCCATAGCATCATATACATCTGTTTCAGCAACTTGTTCTTCTTTTGAATAATCTTGTATATTAAAGTATTTTCTATATTCTATAGGAATATCACATATTCTTAATTTCTTAAATTCATAAATAAAAGAATTCTTTATTTCTAAAACTCCCTTTCCTCCTTTTGACATGTATACTCTAGGTTTCTTTTCTCTTTTCATTTTGGATGCATCACCTATTTTAGGTTGCAATCCTTCCTTCTTTATCTGCTTTAAATTATCTTTACTTGTAAAATGAAAATATGAATTATTTAAGTCAATACTATTAATATCTACAACTTCTATGTCACTTGTTTTTTGACTTATTTTTTTTAATAAATTTTCTCCTTCTAAAATAGCTGAGGTAATAATATTCCCCCTCTGTAGTTGATTATTTTTTTCTATTTTCATTCCAAAAGTATGGTTTGCACCTTCAAAATCATTATTTTTAATATAATTTATAAAATTTACTAATTTATTTTTTGCTTGTGTTGAATCATTTTTCATCAATTCAGATTGATAAAGTTGAGCTAATACATACCTAGAATTTTTTTCTCGATTTCCAACTTTAGAATTAAAATCAAGTGCATTTTGTGTTCTTGATATAAAAGTAGTTAATCTTCTTATATCAATGTCTTTTAATAATATATCATTATCAAAACCAAATGAATTACCATTTTCTAATAAATAATTATCTAATAATCTCTCCATACATTGTGGAGCTACTTCTCCTAATATTCTTCTAGTACTAGTATCTCCATTATCAATATCAAACGAATGGGTTAATTCGTGTATTAAACCATATATATCTCTTAAATCTCCGTATTCAGTAACATTGATATTTATGGGCATTTTATCAGGATTACTTGTTATATTTTCCCCATTCCACTTTCTATCAATACTTAAATTAAATCTACTATCTTTTCCATCTAATATATCATTTATTCTTTTTGAAAAATCACTATTAATGTCAGCAAAAAAGCCTTTAACGATGCTAATTAATTGTTTTTTAGATACTTTAGTTGATAATTGTTCATTATATACATCTTTTCCGTTGATATTTTTTTATTTCTTCTCTTAAGTATTCAGATAACATATTTTCAAATTTTTGTATAAGTTCAATATCATTTATAGATTCAACTTTTAGTGAATAATCATCTTGTACTGTTGCTTGTGGTAATTGTTCTAATTTATTTTTCCTGAAATAATTTTTTATTTTATCAATAAAACTCATAAATTTCTCCTATTATTTATTTCAAACTCTTATTTGAAATATCACAAATTATTTATATCATAAATACTAGAAAAAAACAATAAATTCTACATTTCTATCTCAAAATCATTTCGCCTTTCTTCTCTTTTTATCTGTTTTTCGGCATCTAACAATGTATTAGTTTCTTTTTGAAAATCTCTAACTAAATTGTCTTCTGCTCCTATATCAAACTTTTTACAAATCCAATGTATGAATTTATCAATAATTTCATAGAATTTATCTATTATTTTATTTAATCTGCTATTCTCTTTTTCTAAACCTTTAATTTTGCTTTTATATTTCCATTCGATATCAAATTCCTTTTGCTTGTATTCACTTTTTATTTGTTCTACTTCATTGTGTAAATTTTCATTATCAGCAATTATCCCATTCCTTTCCTCTTGATATTTTTCTGCCTTTTCAAACATTTTTGATTTCTTTAATAATTCTTGTTGCAATATCAATTTATCTTGATACAACTCATTTATTAAGTCATCCTTAGGTTTGATTATTTCTTCTAAAATTTTTTTATCTCTCTTTTTTGATAATCTGTTAATATTAATGTCAGTAATATCTGGAACATCTGGCAACTCTAATTTCATATTTTTTAAGATTTCTTTTGTCTGTTTAAAATTTGTTATCTTTTTGTATTCTTCAACAGAATAATGTTGTCTATTAGTTTCTTCTTTTGGCAATCCTCTTTGCAAGTCAAATCCATTTTCTACCATATACTTGTAAAAAGCATCTTGTAATTGTCTATAACTATCTTTTGCTTTCCAAAATTCACTACAAGCAAGTTTATCAATAGGATTTCCTTTTTTATCAGTTGTATGGACTACTGGCAAAAAAATTAAGTGCATATGAGGTGTTTGTTCATCTCTATGCACTTTGGCAGATATTATATATTGTTCTCCTAAATTCTTATATTCTGCTACAAATTTATATGCAGTTTCAAAGAATCTTTTTGTTTCTTCTTCGCCTATTCTTTCAAAAAAATCATGATCTGATGTTATTATATATTCACAAGTTATATTACTTACAGTTTTTATTTGTCCCTTTAAATTATATTTTTCTTTTATTCTATCAAATTCTTTTTCGTAACTATATTGTGGTGATTTTATTGAATAATTCAAATATGATTTTTCTTTATCGATATTATCATTTGAATAGTTTATATTTCTTCTTTCATTGTGTCTAAATATTCCTTTTAAATTTTCTCTTTTGTATTTTGTATTTCTTATTATCGCATAACTCATTTTTCCCTCCTTGCTCGTGCTAATAAACACGACTAAATTTTATAATTTTCTCCTTTTTTAATTTGTGTTGTAACACAACTACAACACTTTTTACGCTATCGCTAAAAGTGTTAGTTGTGGCAGGGAAAAATTTATTTTTCCCCACACCCCATTCCATAAAAAATACTTAATTGTATTTTTTATGTTTTAGCCAAATTTGCTTGTTGCAATTTTAGGCTAAAAAAATCAGCTACATAAGTAGTTAATCTACTTTAGTTGCTGATTTTATTTATACAAATGCATCT
>CANPDB010000042.1 GCA_947572725.1 uncultured Clostridium sp.
ATTCCATATCTAAATTTGCTTCATATTGTTCTTTTGAAAGTAAAGCCATTCCATATGCGCCCATAAGACCTGCAATATCTGGTCTTACTACATTTTTGCCAACAATTAGTTCAAAAGCTCTTAAAACAGCATCATTGTAGAAAGTTCCACCTTGAACAACAATGTGTTTACCTAGAGTTTCAACATCTCTAACTTTCATAACTTTTTGAATTGCATTTTTAATAACAGAATAAGAAAGTCCGCTAGAAATATCACCAACAGAATATCCTTCTTTTTGGGCTTGTTTTATTTTAGAATTCATAAAAACTGTACATCTAGACCCTAAATCAACAGGTCGTTTGGCTTCTATAGCCTCTTTAACAAACTCAGATATTTCTAAATTTAAACTTTTTGCAAAAGTTTCTATAAATGAGCCACAACCTGATGAACAGGCTTCATTTAGCATAATATTGTCAATAGAACCATTTTTCATTCTAATATATTTCATATCTTGTCCGCCAATATCAACAATACTTGTAACATCTGGCTCGAATTGTTTTGCCGCTGTATAATGTGCAATTGTTTCAATTTCATTTAAATCAACATTTAATGCAGTTTGAATTAGTTTTTCACCATATCCTGTAACACCACTATAACGCAATACTGCTTTTTCGGGTAATACAGAATAAAGTTGTTTAAGCATATTCATAACGCTCTTTAAAGGATTTCCTTCATTACTTCCATATAAAGAATATAAAAGATTTCCTTCATTATCTATTAATACAAGTTTTGTTGTCGTAGAGCCTGCATCAATACCTAAATAACAATCACCATCATAATTGCTTAAGTCTTTTCTTGAAACAGTATTTTTATTATGTCTTTCTTTAAAAGTTTGATATTCATCTTTATTTCTAAATAAAGGCTCTAATGGCATAGTTGTATTATCTTGTGAATTTCGTAGATTTTCAATTTTTTTCTCTAAATCATTAGGTGTTATTTCATTAGAATTAATAGAGTCTAAAGCGGCGCCTTTTGCGACTAAAAGATGAGCTTCTTCTGGCACAATAATTTCATCATCTGTTAATTCCAAAGTTTCAATAAATCTTGTCCTTAATTCTGATAAATAATTTAAAGGTCCACCTAAAAATGCTACATTTCCTCTAATTGGCCTACCACAAGCCAGACCACTAATAGTTTGGTTTACTACCGCTTGGAATATAGATGCTGCAATATCTTCTTTTGCAGCTCCTTCATTAATTAACGGTTGAATATCAGTTTTAGCAAAAACACCGCAACGAGAAGCAATAGGGTAAATTGTTTGATATCCTTTTGCTAACTCATTTAGTCCAGCAGTATCTGTATGTAATAATGATGCCATTTGGTCTAAAAATGCTCCTGTACCACCTGCACATGTCCCATTCATACGTTGTTCAATTGATTGGTCGAAGTAAATTATTTTTGCATCTTCTCCACCTAGCTCAATTACTACATCGGTTTTTGGTATGTATCTTTCAACTGCTCTTTTACAAGATACAACTTCTTGTATGAAGTCAACTCGTAAGAATTTTGCAGCAGACATTGCTCCAGACCCAGTAAGTGATAAAGTAAATGTGTTTAGAGGAAATTTGATTAGTAAATCTTCTAAAACCTTACATACTGTGTTTTTGGTATCTGAAAAGTGTCTTTGGTAATCTTTATATATTGTATTTTTATTATTATCCATAACTACAATTTTGACTGTTGTTGAGCCAACATCTAGTCCAACGTGTAATATATTTTCCATAACAAAATCTCCTTTTTTGTTCAGATGTATAGTCTCTGTAATCCCTATAATTGTATACGGAAAACGGTATTTTGTCAAATGGAAAATATAGGCAAAATGATAAAATCAATTCTTGAAATTTATATTAAATTACTATAAATAGCGCGAAGGAGTTTATATATTCAATTTTTTAGGAGGATACGAGTAGGAATTACTTGGGGGAGCCTAAAAAAATTAATATATACACTCCTGGGAGCGAGTAGAGAATTTTAATATATAAATTTTAACAATTGATTTTATTTTGTTCTAATTTGGACAAACAAGTAATAGAATTGATAATAAATATAAAACAAATTAAGGAGGAAACCATGAAAAATAAAAAAATTATAATTATTTTTACACTTTTGTTAATAGCTATTTTAGTAGGAGGGTTTTACGGAATAAAATATGCAAAAAATAAAAGTAATGAAAATACAGAAGAAGAATATGTTCCACAAGAGGAAATAACTGAGGAACAAGCAAGACAGACAATTGTAAGCTTATATTTTCCAGACAAAGAGTCAAAAGAATTAATACCAGAAGCAAGATTAATTGATATAAAAGATCTAATTAATAATACATATGAAAGAATTATGAATTTATTAATAGAAGGTCCAAAAAATGATAAGGCAGAAAAAATAATTCCAGAAGGAACAAAAGTATTAAAAACTTATATGGAAAATGATTGTTTAACATTAGATTTGTCAGCAGAATTCTTAAATTATAATAAAAATGATGAAAAGGTTAAGAAAAATATTATTAATAGTATTGTGAATACAATGACAGAATTGACAGAAGTAAATAAGGTAAAGATAATGATAGATGGAAAAGAATGTGATGATTTTAAAGATACATATCAAAGAGAAAAGGTGGAATAGTGAATTTTTAGAAATAATAACAAACATTTTAGTTATATACTTTAAATATTATAGTAAAATTCTTGACATTCATATACATATGAAATACAATATGTATGCGAATGTCAAGAGGTGATTTTAATGGAAAAGATGGAAAAGATAGAAAAAATAAAAGAAATAGTTGAGAAAAACAAAGGCATTTTATATGTAAAGGATTTAGAAAAATACAATATTCATAGACAATATGTAAAAGAGTTAGAAGAAAAAGAATACTTAAAGAAAGTTGCTAGAGGATTATATGTAAAAAAAAATAAAGAAGTTAGCGAATTTTTTATTATGGGGCAAAGGTATGAATCTGGAATATATTCACACAATACAGCATTATATTTCTACGATTTAACAGATAGAACACCTTTAAAACTAGATATGACATTTCCAAGCAGTATAAGAATAAAAAACGATATTATTCATTCACATTATATAAAAGATGAAAATTATCTGTTAGGTATGACAAATTTAGAACTAAAAGATGGCACAAGCATAAAAATATATAATTTAGAAAGAACAATATGTGATATTATTAGAGATAAAAATAAAATAGATCCTCAAATATTTAATACTGCAATGAAAGAATATAGCAAAGTAAAAAATAAAAATTATCATTTATTATCTAAATATGCAAAAAAATTAAAAATATATAATAAATTACAACAATATATGGAGGTATTAGATTGAAAAGAAACACAATGAGTTTTAAAGCCATTATAAATAATATTGCAAGAGAAAACAAGGTATCAGCTCAATCAGTATTGCAAACATACATGTTAGAAAGACTATTAGAGCGAATATCAGTTTCGAAATATAAAGATAATTTTATACTAAAAGGTGGTATGTTAATATCTGCAATGCTTGGAATAGATAGTAGGACAACTATGGATATGGATACAACAATTAAAGGATTTTCTTTAACAGAGGAAAATATTAACAATATAATGAATGAAATATGTAATATAGATTTGAAGGATGATATTACTTTAGAAATTAAAAATATAACACTAATAAGAGAAGAAGATGATTATAGTGGATACAGAGTAACTTTTGAAGCCATTTATAATAATGAAATGCCAGTTATAATGAAAATAGATATAACAACAGGAGATAAAATTACATATAAAGAAGTTAAATATGATTTCTCATTAATGTTAGAAGATAGAAAGACACAAGTTTGGTCTTATAATATAGAAACTATTATAGCTGAAAAATTTGAATCAATAATAAAAAGAGCAATATTAGGAACTAGAATAAGAGATTATTATGATATACATATGCTATTAAATACACAAAGTAAAAATGTTGATGAAGATACATTAAAACAAGCGATTATTTCAACTGCTAAACATAGGGAAACATTAGAGATTATAAAAGATTGGAAAGAAGTAGTAGAAATTTTAAAAGAAGACGAGAGCATGAAAAATCAATGGGAAAGATATAAGAAAAATAATTTTTATGCAGAAGGTATAGAATATAAAGATTTGATAGAGAGTTTAATTAAAGTAGGACAAGCATTTAGTGTATAGATGGAGAGTGAAAATGAAAAATTTAGCAATAATTGTTTGTTAAATAATTTTTTACGGAACTGTAACAATAAGCTGAAAAGACTAAAGATTTAATCTTAGTCTTTATTTCAATATTTTTTTAATTTTTATAACTTTTGAAACATTTTTTAAATTATTCAAAAAATGTTCAATTTCATTTAAAGACTGAATTGTATTTTTTTTATATAATTTAAAATCAAACGACTTTTTAGGAGGCTTATTTTCGCCTCTATTATTTTGATTATCAGATAAATAATTTCCCATAAAATCACTTCCGTACAAGATTTTTATAAATTTTAATCGATTGTCCTACAATTTTTGCAAAAAAGATACTTTTAGTATATAATATGACTACATTTGCGTTATTGAAACCAAAAATAGAAGTTTTATAAAATAAAAAATAAGGAAAAATATAATGAAAATCGAATTAAAAAAGAATGAAGTAATAGATGACTTAGAATATAAAAATTTAAAAATAGTCCAAAATAAAAAAGGGTTTTGTTTTGGTGTGGATAGTGTTTTATTATCAGATTTTGCAAAAGAAATAAAAGATAATTCAGAGGTTTTAGATTTAGGAACAGGTACAGGAATTATTTCTATATTATTATGTGGAAAAACAAAATTAAAAGAAATAACAGGAATAGAAATTCAAGAAGAAGTATACGAAATGGCAAAAAGAAGTATAAAATTAAATAATTTAGAAGATAAATTTAAAATAATAAACGAAAATATATTAAATTTAAATAATATATTTGAAAAAAATTCAATAGATGCAATTGTGACAAATCCGCCATATAAAAAGAAAAATACAGGAGTAATAAATGATAGTGAGAAAAAGCTTATTTCAAGACACGAAATTACAGCAAATTTAGAGGATTTTATAAAAATATCTAAAGATTTGTTAAAAGATAAAGGTGAATTTTATATGGTTCATAGGGCAGAAAGATTGGTGGATATACTAAGTTTAATGAGAAAATATAAAATTGAGCCTAAAATATTGAGAATGGTATGTTCTAATAAAAATGCAGAACCAAAATTAATATTAATAAAAGGAATTAAAAATGCAAATCAATTTTTAAAATTGGAACCAAATTTATATATTTATAATGAAGATGGAGAATATACAGAAGAAATAAATAAAATATATAATAGGTTATAAATATAGGGCTAATAAAAAGTTGCCATTTAAACCCGGAACCAATGGCAACTTAAGGAGGAAATTATGGAAGAAGGTAAGTTTGGTGTGCTTTATATTGTTGCTACACCAATTGGTAATTTAGAAGATATTACTTTAAGAGCAATTAATGTGTTAAAAGAAGTTGATTTAATAGCCGCAGAAGATACAAGACATTCTTTGAAATTGTTAAATCATTTAGAAATTTCTAAACCATTAATTAGTTATCATAGGCATAACGAAGATACAAGAACTGACTTATTAATTAAAGAATTAAAAGAAGGTAAAAGTATTGCTCTTATTTCTGATGCAGGAACTCCTGGTATATCTGATCCAGGTGAGGAAGTTATTAAAAAATGCATTGAAGAAAATATAAAGATAGTTCCTATACCTGGAGCTTGCGCGATGATAAATGCACTTATATGTTCAGGAATAGATACAACTGAATTTACTTTTTTGGGATTTTTGCCGTTAAATAAAAAGAATAGAAGCCAGAAGTTAGAAGAAATTAAAAATTCAAATAAAACATTAATTTTATATGAAGCACCTCATAAAATAAAATCTACTTTATCTGATTTGAAAAATGTAATAGGGGATAGAGATATAGTTATAGCAAGAGAATTAACAAAAATTCATGAAGAGTTTTTACGAGGTAATATTAATGAGTTAATAGAAAAAACAGAAAATATAAAAGGAGAAATGGTGCTAATTATTGATAAAAATAACAATGTTGATATAGAAAAAGAGAGTTTATTTAATAATTTAACTTTAGAAGAACATTATAAATTATACGAAAAACAAGGTCTTTGTAAAAAAGATATTATAAAAAAGATAGCAAAAGATAGAAATGTGAATAAAAATGAAATTTATCAAAAATTTATAGATTAAATATACTGCTGTAACAAACGTTAGAAAAATAAGAAAAGAGAATGTAGATAATTTAATTATCACAATTCTCTTAATTTTATTGTTCATTTGTTAGATTTCCTATTTTTTTAGAACAATCCTCACAAATTAATTTTTCATTATAACTGTGTAAATCTTTTGTATTTCCGCAGAAAATGCAATTTGGTTCAAATTTTTTCAATATAATTGAAGAACCATCAACATATATTTCAATTGGATCTTTTTCAACAATATTAAATTGATTTCTTAGTTCTATAGGTATAACGACTCTTCCAAGTTCGTCTACTCTTCTAATAATTCCAGTTGACTTCATAAATACTCCTCCTTAAAAGTTATTTTTTAACAATCCTTATATTCATAATATACCACAAATAAAAGAACAGGTCAATTATATTGTAATAAAAAAATCAATTTAGAATAGAATTACTTAGGTGATAAATGTGTTAAATATAGTTTGGCCAATTTTTATAATAATATCATTTTCTTATGCAATTTTTTCGGGAAATTTAGAAAATTTAAATTCATCAATTTTTAAAAGTACAGAAGACGCAATTAATTTAACCTTGAGTTTATTAGGGACAATGTGTTTATGGAATGGAATTATGCAGATAGCTAATAAAACAAGTGTTGTCGAACATTTAACGAAAATATTAAAACCACTTATTAGAATATTATTTCCACAGTTAAAAAATAAACCAGAAATTCAAAAAGAAGTATCAATGAATATGATAGCGAATATTTTAGGGCTAGGAAATGCAGCAACTCCTTTAGGACTAAAGGCAATGAAATCTATGCAAAAAGAAAATACAAAAAAAGATACTTTATCTGATTCTATGATGATGTTTATTGTTATTAATACCGCATCTATTCAGATTATTCCAACAACAGTAATTGCCATTAGAAATTCTTTAGGTTCTAGTAATCCTACAAGTATTGTATTTCCTGTTTGGATAGCAACTATATGTGCAGCTATATCACGGAGTTTTAGCAACAAAGACTTTAATTAAAATAGCAAAAAAATAATATTATATAAGCAACAATTATATCTTTATTAGATTTATATAAAATAGAGCTTATAAATAGTGTCCCAAAATCAAAAAAATTCCACTTAGTCCGCGTCCCTAAATTTCCTAAATTTTATATAAGGAGAATGTTAATGCAAATAATTAATTTTATTTCTAATATAGCAATGCCAATGATGATTTTATTAATTGTAATATATGGCTTAAAGGAAAAAAATAAAGTTTTTGATACATTTTTAGATGGTGCCAAAGAAGGGCTAGAAATAACTCTAGGTATTTTTCCAACTTTAATTGGTTTATTTGTAGCAATTGGAGCACTAAGAAGTTCAGGAATTTTAGATATGATAATTTATTTTATTACCCCAATATTAAATATAATACGATTTCCAAGTGATTTAATGCCATTAGCAATGCTTAGACCTATTTCTGGAAGTAGTTCTATTGCTGTTGCAACAGATATTATGAAAAATTGTGGAGTAGATAGTAGTTTAGGAATTATGGCTTCGACAATTATGGGGTCAACAGAAACAACACTATATACAATTGCAATTTATACAAGCTGCGTTAAAGTGAAAAAGACAAGAGGTATTTTAGCGGCAGCTTTAATAGGAGATGTTGTTGGAATGATTGTAAGCGTAATGATATGTCGAGTTTTGTCGTAAAGTTTTTGTTGACAAATTTTTACAATTAATATATAATAAACAAAATTTTAAAAAAGGACAAATTATGATTAGACAAATTTTACTATTTATTTCGATATTTTTAATCGTAAAGAAAATTATAATCAAAATACTTTCAAAAAAACTGAAAAAAATAATATCAAATAATTAAGACTTTAATCTTGTAGAGAAAATAAATCCCCCCCATTAATTAATAAGATTAATTTATTTTGCCCCTATTATTTTTTTAATCTTTTTTCTGTTATTTTCTCTACAATACAATTATATATAAATTAAATAGTAATATGTATTAGCATATTACAAAAATCGACAAAAAATGAGACAAATTAGGACTGTCCCAAGTGTCTCACTTATGATAAATTTCACCATGTGAGATTTTAAAAGCTCTAAAAATCTGCTCTAAAAGAAATACTCTAAATAATTGATGAGGAAAAGTCATTTTAGAAAAAGAAATCTTTAAATTACATTGTTTTAATAAATCCTTTGTTAAACCTAATGAGCCTCCAATAATAAAAGTAATATTACTGTTTTCCATAGATATTTCATCTATTTTTTTAGAAAAATCTTCAGAAGAAAATTCAGTACCTTTAAGATCTAAAGCAATGATATAGCTATCTTTTTTTATAGAGTTCAATATTTTATCACATTCTTTTTCTTTTATTTGTTCAGATAAAGTATCATTTAACTTATCTGGAATTTTCTCATCAGATAATTCAGTAATAATTAATTTACAATATTTAGACAATCTTTTTGAATATTCATTTATAGCATCTTGCAAATATTTTTCTTTTATTTTTCCAATACAAACAATTTGAATTGTTAACATAGAAGTTCCTTTCCTTATATATTAATTACTTTACTATGTATATCTCTTGATGCAACATTAAGTAATAAAGAATTTTCATTGTAATTATTAGCAATCAATTCATCTACAACAGTTTGATATGCAAGTTCAGGGAAATTACTTTCTTTACTTAAATGACCAAGCATAGCTGTTTTTAATCCTGAATTTAATAAATGACAAATTGTTTTTCCAGCTGATTGATTTGACAAATGCCCAATAGGTCCAGCAATTCTTGATTTTAGTAAAAATGGATAAGAAGAACATTTTAAAACTTCTGGGTCATAATTAGATTCTAGTAATACAAATAAACTTTCTTCTAAACATTTTAAAATATCTTTAGTCATATGACCAATATCAGTAGCTATGCTAAGCTTCTTATTTTCCTGAAAAATATTAAATCCGCAAGGGTTTGCGGCATCATGAGGTATTGAAAAAGGATTGATTTTTAAGTCTCCTATTTCAAAATGATCTGTTACTTTAAATTTTTTTATATTTTTATCTTCTATTTTATCTCTCTGTTTTGGCATAGCATCAAGTGTTTCTTGATTAACAAATACTGGTAAGTCAAACTTTTTAGAAAAAGTTCCTAAACCTTGTACATGGTCAGAATGCTCATGAGTTACCAAAACACCATCAATAGAAAAAGGGTCAATAGATAAATCATCTAATGCACATTCGATTTTTTTACTACTGACACCAGCATCAACTAATATTTTAGTATTTTCTGTTTCTATGAATAAACTGTTTCCACTACTACCACTATATAAACTACAAAAATTTAACATTTTATTAATTCTTCCTTTTGTATGTAAATTATTCTTTTATTCTTTCAATATTAGCACCAATTTTTCTGAATTTTTCTTCTATATTTTCATAACCTCTATCAATATGTTCTAAATTATAGATTTCTGTTTTTCCATTTGCTACAGTTCCTGCAATAACTAATGCAGCTCCAGCTCTTAAATCTGATGAATATACAGGTGCACCATATAAAGCATCAACACCTTCAAAAAATGCTGTTTTTCCTTGAGCCGTTATCTTAGCACCCATTTTATTAAGTTCTTCTGTATATTGGAATCTAGAATCCCATATACTTTCGTTAATAATACTTGTCCCTTCTGATAATGATAAAACAACACCCATTTGTGGTTGTAAATCTGTTGGAAATCCTGGATATGGTAATGTTTTAATATTAGCTTTATGAGTTCTTTTATCACACCACACTCTAATACTATCACCATTATCTTCTACATTTCCACCAATTTCAACTATTTTAGCAGTAATAGATTCTAAATGTTTTGTGATACAATTTTTTAATGTTAAATCTCCTTTTGTAGCAACAGCTGCAAGCATAAATGTTCCTGCTTCTATTTGATCTGGTACAACAGAATAAGTAGCGTCTCCATGCAATTTTTCAACACCATTAATTTTGATAACATCTGTACCAGCTCCTCTAATATCTGCGCCCATAGTATTTAAAAAGTTAGCAACATCAACAATATGAGGCTCTTTAGCAGCATTGTCAATAATTGTAGTACCTTTTGCAAGTACAGCTGATAGCATAACATTAATTGTTGCACCAACAGATACAATATCCATATAAATTGGAGCACCAACAAGTTCATTAGCTTTTGCATAAATAGTTCCTTTTTCTACAGTTACTTCTGCTCCTAATAATTCAAAACCTTTTATATGTTGGTCAATAGGTCTAGCACCTAATTTACATCCGCCTGGCATACCTACTTCGATTTCTCCCATTCTACTAAGCATTGCTCCTAAAATGTAATAAGATGCTCTAAATTTGCTTGTTAAATCTAAAGGTGCTTTAGTTGTTATAATGTTTCTTGTA
Source organism: uncultured Clostridium sp. (assembly GCA_947572725.1). GTDB lineage: Bacteria > Bacillota > Clostridia > TANB77 > CAG-508 > CAG-269. The sequence goes on from CANPDB010000042.1 coordinate 10,708, forward strand.
TCAATTGTAATTGTATTTTTATCTTTCCATACAATTTTAGCACCTAAACTTTCTAATATTTCACAAGATATTTTTATATCACTTATATTAGGTAAATTTTCAATCGTACAAACTCCATCTATTAAAAGTGTGGCTGGTAAAATTGCTACTGCTGCATTTTTTGCTCCACTAATTACGACTTCACCTTTTAATGAAGTAGGACCTGTTACTACTAGTTTTTCCAATAAAATTACCCCCATTAATCTATTTCAATCAATTTTACAATCTAAAATAGAGTGTGAATAACACTCTATTATTTAAAAATATAACATAATTTTTAAAGTATTGCAACTGTTTTATGGTAATCGTAAAAAATAATTTTTAATAATGTGTTACAGTTCAGACTTAACATTACATACTCGCTTCCAGAAGTGTATATATTAATTTTTTTAGGCTCCTCCAAGTAATTCCTACTCGTATCCTCCTAAAAAAATTGAATATATAAACTTCTTCGCGCTATTTTAAGTTATTTAGTCTGAACTGTAACAATAATGTTACTAGTCGACCGTATTATTTATTTCACACTAAAAATAGAGAAGCAAGGCTGACCAATAACAAAAAAATATATAAATACTTTTTTCTGTGAGCGAGTAGATAATTTGAATTGTAAACATTATTTTTTAGCAGTTATTAAACCATTATTACCTAAGAATTCTAGCAGTTTAAATTTAAATTTAATTTCATTATTAGAATTATCAGAAACAAGAGCAAATTCCTCTTCAGTTAAATTTTCTTGCATCAATTCTTTTGATTCTTCAGGCACAACACCAGAAGAAATGTCTACAAAACATAGAGGAGGGAACATTACGCACCACCAGTTTTGACCTTTTGCTTTACCAATTTCTACACGTAAAGCATCATAAAAACCTGCAGGAAGAGATATATCGCCATAATTTTTAGTTGGAAATTCGAAATTTCCAATATTAATAGTAACATCATAAGAATATCCTTCATCTTTTATAGTTTGTAGAGCAATTTGTTTAAAATTTTCTTTATTTTCTTCTACTAATAAAATTGCTTCATTCTTTGAAGAACAGTCTTTACAAATTGTATTCATATATTGTAATAAATTATCACGAACCTTATATTTTAGTGCTTGATCTTCATCACTATCACTATTAGCAAGAACATGTAAACGAAAGACACTATTAGCAATGTCAGTAGAAATATTTTGTGCGTAAGATATAGCGCAAACTGTAGTATAAGCAAATAATAATACAGTTAAAATAATTACCATTTTTACCTTGGAATTTTTCAATAAATTTAAAACTTTTTTCATATGTTACCTCCAAAAAACTTTTTTACTAAATTCTTCATTTATTATCATTATTAACAAATTTAAAAATTTTATACAATTAGCGAAAAAAGTCGAAAACTTTTTTTGAAATATTATTGACATATTTGTAAAGAAATGGTAAAATTTACCAGTATACAAAAAGAGAAAAACAGAATTCCCGTAAATTATAAGAGTGAAAGGACGAAATTTTAAATGGATGAGAATCAAATAACAAAAGAAAAAAGTTGTGTATTTTATGTAAGTGACTATCATTTTGAAATGATAAGTCTACCTTATATAAGTAAAAAACTAGAGGAAAACAAAAAGGTACTAATACTAACAGAAGAAAATTTAGAAGATACAATAGAAACATTAATAGAAAAAATTAATTTAAAAGAAGAAAAAAAGAATAAGATAATGAACATTAATTGGAATAAAGACGATGATAATAAATTAAAAGAAATAAAAAACGAAATAGCAAATCAAAAAGAAATAGAAATATTTATAAAAGGAAAAGAAGAATATATAAAGAATGTAAACAAAAATATTAAAAATGTGGTTAATGACTATAAAAATATAAAGATAATTGACTGCTATAATATAGAAGAAGTAGATAAAAAAATGAATAATATAATAGGAAATTATGATAAAATAATTAGTACAGTTGGAGAAAAAAACATATAAAAAAAGTTAAAGGTATTGATAAATAAAAAAAAATGGTGTATAAATAAATGCAGATAGTAAAATATCTGTATTTTTTAGTTAAACAAATAATAAACTAAAGAAAATAAACATATTAATAATATAGAAAGGAAAATAAGTATGGAAAGAGAAATAGAAGAAATAGAAATGATTTTAAAAAAATATGGTCAAGAACATCTGTTAAAACATTATAATACACTTGATGACAATCATAAAAAAGAGTTAATAAATCAAATAAAAAATATAGATTTTGCATTAATAGAAAATTTATACAAAAATACTAAAAAAGAAGAAAAAAATAATGAAGATGAAATAACACCAATTGACTATTTAGACAAATATAAATTAAATGACCAATATAAATACTATGAAAACATAGGTAAAAAAGCAATAAAAGAAGGAAAACTTGCTGCTGTAACAATGGCAGGAGGACAAGGAACAAGATTAGGGCATAATGGACCAAAAGGAACATATGACATAGGATTAGATTCTCATAAATCTTTATTTGAACTATTATGTGACAGCTTAAAAGAAGAGGGAAAGAAATATGGAGTTACAATTCCTTGGTTTATAATGACAAGTAGAGAAAACAATAAAGAAACAATAAAATTCTTCGAAAAAAATAAATATTTTGGATATCAAAAAGATAAAAACTTATTTTTCTTCATTCAAGGTGAGTTACCAATGATAGATACAGAAGGAAAAATATTAGTTAATGAAGATGGATTAATTAAGCTAGCAGCAGATGGACATGGAGGAATTTACGAATCATTAGTTAAAAGCGGAATGACAGAAAAAATGAAAAATATTGGAATTGAATGGGTATTCATAGGTGGAGTAGACAACTGTTTAGTAAAAATGGTAGACCCTGTACTTATGGGAGTTGCCATTGATAAAAAAGTAACTGTTGCATGTAAATCAGTAGTAAAAGCAAATCCACATGAAAAAGTTGGAGTATTTTGTAAAAGAAATGGAAAGCCAAATGTAATAGAATATTCAGAAATTACAAATGAAATGGCAGAAGCTACAGATGAACAAGGAGAACTACTATATGGAGAATCACATATTCTATGTAACTTATTTAGTGTAGATGCTGTAGAAAGAATGGGAGCAAATCCTTTACCATATCATGTTGCATATAAAAAAGCAAAATATTTAGATCAAAATGGAAAAATAGTAGAGTCAGATTCACCAAATGCATATAAATTTGAAGCTTTTTTATTCGATGCTTTTGGAAAAGTTGATGAAATGGCAGTTCTTCGTGTAAAAAGAGAAGAAGAATTTGCACCAGTTAAAAATGCAGATGCTGCTGGAGTTGATTGCCCTAAGACTGCAAGAGATTTATATAAGAAATTTTATAATTTGGATAAATAAAGGAGGTACATTCCTTCTTTTTTTAGTATATCGATCGCTTAAAATTTAATTATGACAATATTAAAATTTTAAACTACTCGCTCCCAGAGAATAGTATTTATATATTTTTTTCGTTATCCCCATTCTAAAAATTCTAACAAAAGTTCTACGAACTTTTGAGAATTTTTGAACGGTCCCCCCAATTCCACTACAAAATATATAAATACTATTCTCTTCGCACTATTAGAATTAAATATATAAAAATTGTCATAATTAAATTTTAAGCGATTGCTATATTTTTATAGACAATATAAAAAATGTAATGTATAATTTGTATATATTAATATGGAAAGGAAGGGATATAATGGATTACTTAAAAGAATACAAAAAATGGTGTGAAAGTCCAGAATTTGATGAAGAAACGAAGAAGGAATTGCTAGCAATAAAAGATGATGAAAAAGAAATAGAAGATAGATTTTATCAAGAATTAGAATTTGGAACAGCAGGACTTCGTGGAGTTATAGGAGCTGGTACAAATAGAATGAATAAATATACTGTAGGAAAGGCAACTCAAGGATTAGCAAATTACATATTAGAGCAAGGTACACAAGATAAGGGAGTAGCAATTAGTTATGACTCTAGAAGAATGTCAAAAGAATTTAGTTTACAAACTGCATTAATTTTAAATGCAAATGGGATAAAGACATATTTATTTGAAAATTTAAGACCTGTACCAGAATTATCTTTTGCTGTAAGAAATTTAGGGTGTACAGCAGGAGTTATGATTACAGCAAGTCACAATCCTCCAAAGTATAACGGATATAAAGTTTATTGGGATGATGGATCTCAAATTGTAGCACCTAGAGATAAAGATATTATAAATAAAGTAAGAGATGTTCAAAGTTATAGTGAAATAAGAGAAATTTCAAAAGAAGAAGCGGAAAAATCAGGATTATTTAATATCATAGGAACCGATATGGATAATAAGTATCTAGGAATTTTAAAAAGTAAAGTATTAAATCCAGATATAGTAGAAAAAGAAGGAAAAGATATAAAAATAGTTTATACTCCTTTGCATGGGACAGGAAATACAGTTGCAGAAAGACTTTTAAATGAAATAGGACTAAAAAATGTATATGTAGTTCCAGAGCAAAAAGACCCAGATGGTAATTTTCCAACAGTAAGTTACCCAAATCCAGAAGATAAAAAAGCATTTAAATTAGCATTAGAATTAGCAGAAAAAGTAGATGCTGATGTTGTGTTAGCAACAGATCCAGATGCAGATAGACTAGGGATTTTTGCTAAAGACACAAAAAGTGGACAATATATGGAATACACAGGAAATATGTCAGCACTTTTAATTGCAGAATATAGAATTTCACAAATGAAAGAGAAGGGAATATTACCAAGTGACGGAATGTTCATTACAACAGTAGTATCATCAGAATTAGCAAAAGCAATAGCTAAAAATTATAACTTAGAATGTATAGAAGTTTTAACAGGATTCAAAAATATAGGAGCAGTTATGAAAAAAGCAGAAGAAAACAAAGATAAGACATATGTATTTGGATTCGAAGAAAGCTATGGTTGCTTAATTGGCGATTATGCAAGAGATAAAGATGGTATAGCAGCTGTTATGGCACTTTGTGAAGCAGCATGTTATTATAAATCAAAAGGTAAAACATTATGGGATGCTATGATTGACATTTATGAAAAATATGGTTATTACAAGGAAGCACAAGTATCTATTGTAATGGAAGGTGCGGAAGGAGCACAAAAAATTAAAGATATGATGACAAATATGAGAAATACACCAATAGAAAGAATTGGAGACTATAAAGTATTAACATTTAAAGATATAGATAAAGATATAGTAAAAAATATTGAAACAGGCGAGATTACAAAAACTGGATTACCACAATCAAATGTATTATATTATGAGTTAGAAGATAACAGTTGGTGTTGCGTAAGGCCTTCTGGAACAGAACCTAAAATAAAACTATATATGGGAGTAAAGGGAAATAGCGGAGAAGATGCTTGTAATAAACTAGAAAAATTAAAAGAAGATATGATAGATATCGTAAAATAAATTTTAATTGTAAAAACGGAGAAAATAAAAAATATTTTCTCCGTTTTTATAACTTTAAAATTCAATTTTTCTTCCAACCTTCAATATTTCTTTGAATTGCTCCAAATAAATTAGCACGAATCATCGGTATACTTTTTGTAAGTGTAAAAATTAATTGTTTCATATCTTCTCTTTTAGAAGTTCCATCCATTGGACAAACCTTTTGCATAACTTCTAATCCATTTTTTCGTACAAACCTTCTAGTCTCTTTTTCAGGAGTATAGATAAGAGGTCTAATTAAAGTTATTTTGGATCTATCCATATAACTAACAGGTGCAAAAGTTCCAATATTTCCAGTATAAAGTAAATTTAGTAAAAATGTTTCTAACACATCGTCTTGATTGTGTCCTAAAGATATTTTATTACAGCCTTCTCTTATTGCAATAGAATTAATGATTCCTCTACGGAGATTAGCACATAGAGAGCAAGGATTTTTTTCTTTTCTAATGTCAAATACAATTTCTTTTGCATTACTTTTTTCAATATATAAAGGAATATCTAATTGTTTACACATATTTTCTAAAAATTCGATATCGAAGAACTCGAATCCAGGGTTTATACTAATTGCAATGATTTCAAATTTTTTAGGATAAAATCTTTGCAATGCCTTAAATGCATGTAACATTGTAATGGAATCTTTTCCACCTGATAGGCATATTGCAATTTTGTCATTTTCTTCTATCATATTATATTCTTCAATTGCTTTTCTCATATGACTTAATATTTTCTGCATTTTTATCACCAAGATTATTATAGCAGAAATTATTAAAAAAACAAGTATAACCTAATATAAGGTAATAACTAAAAATAAACTTTTATATTAAAAATGCTGTTTAATATAAAAGTTTATTTTAGAAATTAATATTTAAAAGTTAATATTAATAAAATTTTAAAGTATCTTCAATAACATAAGAAACAGGCAATACTATTTCATCATCTGTTTCTATTTTAAATGACATAGAGTTGTCGTCAGATTTAAATACAGAAACAGTAACAGTGCCGTATTTTATTCATATTAAACCCTCCTTTTCCTTTGTGGGTAGTGTAAACTAATTCTAAAATTACTCTGTCTACACCCCTTGTCTTTTAAGGT
>CANPDB010000043.1 GCA_947572725.1 uncultured Clostridium sp.
CATTTATTTCTAGTATCTTATATCTAAACTATATTTTACTTTTACAATTTACTATCAATTTAAGTTAATATTTTATTAATAATTTTGGTAGTATTTTTTTTTTGTATATGCTATACTTATGGCATAAGTTATTTAAAGGAGATAGCAATATGTTTGGAAAAATTGTAATAGAAGTTGGATCAACAGCTACAAAAATTGACCTATGTAATGAAAACGAAGTAAAACACCTTGAAACATATGTAATATTTTTTAAAACAAATTATGCAAAACAAAACAAATTAGATACAGAAGATGTAAAAAAACTAATTGATAAGGTAAAAGAATATCAGACAAAATATAAAAACATTTATGTATGTGGAACAAGTATATTTAGAACTTTAACACAAGAACAGAAAGAAGAATTCTTACAACAATTTTATAGTGAAACTAAAATCGAATTTGATATTATATCACAAGAAAAAGAAAATGAATTAACAGTACTTGGTGCTACAAAAAAAGTAACTGGTAAAGTAGCTGTATTTGTAGGTGGTGGTGGTTCAACAGAAATCGCTATATATGAAAATGGAATAAAAGAAATGGTAAACACCAAAATGGGAGTAATTGATATATTGGACAAATATCCAGATTTGGCAGAAGATTTAGCAACAACTGATTTAGAAACAATCAAGAAAATAGTTAAAGAAAAATTAAACTTTCCAAAGCAAAAAGCAGATATTTTGATTTTAGCAGGAGGAGGCCATTTGTATTTTGCGTTAAACTCAGGATTTAACTATGAAAATAACAATTTATATAAAGATGAGTTGCAACCAGTAATGATGCCAATAGAAATAAGAAAGCAAGACACAGAAAGATATTATAAAGAAATATCATTAGATGAAATAAGAAAAAAGGTTGATAATCCAGATTGGTGGTATGCTACAAGAGGAATGACTGCATTTGTATTAGTTGTTGCTGAAGAACTAGGAGCAAAATATATTGTCCCAACTGATATTTCTATGGTACATGGATTACTGGATTAAAAGTAAGAAATTACCAAGAACATCTGTCAAAAATAACAACAAACTAGAAAATTGCCAAAAAGACCTGTCCCTAATGGCAATTAAAAAAGTTGCCAAAAAAACCCGGAACCAATGGCAACTAGCAAGAAAGGTGAAAATTTATGGATTGGACTAAAGAACAAGAACAGGCTATTAATGAAAAAAATTCGAATATTTTAGTTGCAGCTGCTGCTGGTAGTGGTAAGACAGCTGTGCTTGTTGAGCGTATTATACATAAAATTATTGATGAGAAAATGGATATAGATGAGTTACTAGTTGTGACTTTTACTAATGCTGCTGCTTCAGAGATGAGGGAGAGGGTGCTTGATGCTATTTATAAAAAGTTAGATGAAAATCCAGAGGAACAAAATCTTCAAAGGCAAATTACTTTACTTAATAAAGCTAGTATTTGCACAATAGATTCTTTTTGTTTGGAGGTAGTGAGAAACTATTTTTATGAATTAGATAATGTGTCTCCTAATTTTAGAATAGGTGATACAACAGAAATTGAGTTGCTTAAACAAGAGGTGATTGATGAGATTTTTGAGAAGAAGTATGAGGAAGAGAATGAGGATTTTATAAAGTTAATTAATACTTATACAAGTTATAGAGATGATACTCCTTTAAAAGAATTGGCTTTAAAAATTTATAGTTACATTCAGAGTAATCCTTTCCCAGAGAAGTGGTTAAATGAAAAAATAGAAATGTTTAACATATTGAAAAGTTCTAACATAACTGTTATAAATGATATTGACGAACAAGGTTTGAAAAATGAAAAAGAAGAAAACGAGATAAATGAAACATATGAACATAGTAGAGAAACGAAAAATATGTACGACGATTTCAGCAATACAATGTGGGGAAAAGAATTATTAAAAGAGCTGGAAGAAGAGTTAATTGATGATATAACAACACTTATAGAAGTTGAAGAAAGTTTATCTTATGATACTGAACTAGAAAAGTTTAAACAAACTATTAGAAGTGATATAGATATGTTGCAGACTTTAAAAAACAATTTATATAATTGGGATAAAGCTTATGAAATTGGTCAAAATATAAGCTTTATAACTTGGCCTAGAAAAAAAGTTGAATCAGAAGTAAAAGTACAAGCAAAAGAAATAAGAGACAGTGTAAAAGACAAATTTAAAAAAGTACTAAACAAAATTTTAATATGTGATTCAAAAGAAGCAAAACAAGATATTCAAGATATGTACAGTATTTTAGTAAAATTAGAAAATCTTATATTAGAATTTGAAGAAGAATTTTCAAAACGCAAAAGAGAGAAAAATGTAGTTGATTTTAACGATATAGAACATTTTGCTTTAAAGATATTATTAAAAGAAGAGAATGGAAAAGTAGAGCCAACTGATGTTGCAAAAAAATATAAAGAAAAATATAAAGAAATAGCAATTGATGAATATCAGGATAGTAACTTAGTACAAGAATACATATTAAACTCAGTATCTAATCAAGATAATATTTTTATGGTAGGAGATGTCAAACAAAGTATTTATAAATTTAGACAAGCTATGCCAGAGTTGTTTTTAAGTAAATATGAAACATATAAAACAATAGAAAATAAAAAAAAGGAAGATAACTTAAAAATAAAATTATTCAAAAATTTTAGAAGTAGAAATAATGTATTACAGTTTACTAATAGCGTATTTCAAAATATTATGAGCAATGTATTAGGAGATATTGAGTACAATGAAGAAGAATATTTAAACCTAGGAGCAGACTATCCTTCAATAGAGCAAAATTTAAAAACAGAAATTGATATAATAAATTTAAAAGATGATGAATCTGAGACAGAAAATGTATTTTTAGAAAGTTTTTTAGAAGAAGATGATGAAGAGGGAGAAAATGGAGAAAAAGAAACAGTAGAAGAAAGAATTGAAGATATTGAGCTAGAAGCTAGATTTGTAGCAAACAAAATAAAAACATTAATTGATAGTAAATATCAAGTATGGGATAGAAAAAATAACGAATACAGAGATATTGCTTATAAAGATATTGTTGTACTTTTAAGGTCAACAGCAACTGCAGCACCGATTTACGAACAAGAATTATTACGCTTAGAATTACCAGTGTTTTCAGATACTTCTCAAGAATATTTAGACTCAATTGAAATACAAACAATTATGAGCCTATTAAAAATTATAGACAACCCTATACAAGACATACCATTAGTAACTGTATTAAGGTCAAATATAGGAAAATTTACAGATAACGAATTAGTTCAAATACGATTATCTGACAAGTATGATAATTTCTATACTTGTATGCAAAAGGCACAACTTAGTGTAGAAACCAAGCTAAAAGAAAAAATACAAAACTTTTTTAGCGAGTTAGCTAAATGGAGAAAAGAGCAAGAATATTTGGCTTTAGATGAATTAATTTGGAAAATATATATTGACACTGGTTACTATAATTATGTTGGGTTAATGCCCAATGGAGCATTAAGACAAGCTAATTTAAAGATGTTATTTCAAAGAGCAAAACAATATGAAAGCAGTAATTTTAAAGGGCTATATAATTTTATTAATTTTATAGAAAAATTAAAATTAAGTAGTGGAGACCTAGGTTCTGCTAAATTAATAGGTGAAAATGATAATGTTGTTAGAATTATGAGTATTCATAAAAGTAAAGGGCTAGAATTTCCAGTTGTATTTTTATCAAGCACAGGAAAGCAATTCAATTTAATGGATTTAAATCAAAATATCCTATTACATCAAGAAATGGGAATAGGAGTTAAATATATCAATTATGACAAACAAATTCAATATGATACTTTAACAAAAGTTGCAATGAAAAATAAAATATTAGTTGAAACTTTATCAGAAGAAATGAGAATATTATATGTTGCACTAACAAGAGCAAAAGAAAAACTATTTATAACAGGATTATCAAAAGATTATGAAAAAGAATTTGAAAAGTTAGAACAACAAGTAAATAGATATGATAAGGAATTTGATAAAATAAATCCTATTCTAGTTAAAAAATATAAAAGATACTTAGATTGGATATTACTTGTATATAAATATGAAGAAAGTAAAATGGAAAATTTAGCGGAATTAAATATATACAACAAAAAAGAATTACTAAATACATTTAGAGACAGTGATAAAGAAGAAATTGATATTGTTGAGTTATTAGAAAAAGAGGAAGTAGAGCAAAATAAAATAGATAAATTAGAAGAAATACTAAAATTTTCATATCCAAATGAAATATCAACAACAATACCAACAAAGACTTCTGTAACTAAAATAAAACAACTTGATATGCAACAAAGTTTAGAGCAATCTTTAGATGATTTATTGGTAGATGAGAATATAGAACTAGAAGAAAATTCTAAAGACTCTAAAAACAATAACGTATATTCACAAGAAGGTAACTCCCCAAAACCACAGTTCTTAAAGAATGAAGAAAATAATAAACTAACTTCTGCACAAAAAGGTACATTAGTTCATTTATGTCTTCAAAAATTAGATGAAAGAAAAGATTATACAATAGAACTTGTAAAAGAGTTAATTAATGAATTACTTTCAAAACAAATTATTACTCCAAAAGAAGCAGAAGCGATTTCTCCTTATAAAATTTTGGCATTTACTAAATCTGCTATTTGGAAAGAATTGAGAAATGCAAAACAAGTGGAAAAAGAAAAGCCATTTTATATTAATATACCAGCAAGTGAAGTTTATAATGAGCAAGTAGAAGAAAATATTTTGGTACAAGGAATTATTGATTTATATTATATTAATGAAAATAATGAACTTGTTTTGGTGGATTATAAAACTGATTATGTGGAAGCGGGAAAGGAAAAGGACTTAATTAGTAAGTATAGTAAGCAACTTGATTTGTATAAGCAAGCTTTAGAGAGTGCTCTTCATAGAAAGGTTGATAGGGTTTATATTTATTCAGTTTTTCTTGAAAAAGAGATTGAAATTGTTACAACTTAAATTAAGCAGAATGATATATATTTCAAAACTCATTTATAATAAATATTGAGTTAAATAGTATTGATGATGTTAATAAATACATTATATGACCAATGCGTTTTACGAACAATAAAAAATCCTATATAATAATAATGTAGATAGGATTTTTTATATAATAGAAAAGTGACACTTTCCTATTTGTTCAAAATTGTGAAAGGAATTGGAATAAAAATGGAAAATCTAGAAAAACAAAGAATAAAAATGAAAGAAGAAACTACAGAAGATATTCTAAAAAGTTTAGATATGTGTTATGGTGTAACTTTTTTTAGAAATAAATTAAAAGAATATGTAGAATATATTAGGCTAAAAAAAGAAAATAAGATAAATATAGGAAATAATAATATTATATTATTCTGTGATAACAATTCTAAAGATTATGAAAAACAAGTAGAAATAATTAGTAAAATATTGATAAAAGAAAACATAATAGAAGATGATATAATAACAATTATTACTGATTTATATACTTTAAGAAATACTGAATTGAAGAAAAATAAACTTTATATTATAGATGATGAAAATAAGATTGATAGAAAATTAGAATCAATCATTAAGAAGAATTCAGATTGCATATTTGTTGTTATAATAAAAGATTCAAAATTAATGTCAAAAAGAGATAAAGATAACCTACTCGAAATGTTACAAAGAAATTTTTATTGGGAACTAAATATAATAGAGCCCACGAAAGAAGAAAAGATACAATATATAAAGAATGTAGCAAAACAAAATAGCTTAAAAATAAATTTAGAAGATTGGATGATAGAATCTATTGCAGAAAATTCAATGATAGAATTAGATAAGACACTTATTAGAGCCTGTGTTAAAGCTAATAAACAAGAATTAAAAGAAATAAATACAGATTGTTTTGATTTAGACAATATTTTGTTTAAATGGGATAATCCCAAAACAGATAAAAAATCCGAATATGGATTACACCAATTAAATTCTTTAATTGGATTAAATGATGTAAAAGAACAAATAAAAAAAATATTGAGTTATATTGAAGTAGATGGAAATCGAGGCGGACAAGGAAGAACTATGTTGCACATGTGTATGAGTGGAAATCCTGGTACAGGAAAATCAACAGTGGCAAGAATAATTGGCGATATATTTGCAGAAAATGAGGTATTAAGCACTAAAAGAATTTTTGTAGAAGTTGGTCGAGAAGATTTAATTGGTGAATATATTGGTCATACAGCAGCAAAAACAAAAAAGGTTATACAACAAGCAATAGGTGGTGTATTGTTTATAGATGAAGCATATTCACTAATACAAGGCCCAGATGGACGAAGGAATGACTATGGCTATGAATGTATAGCAACATTAATTAAAGAAATGGAAAATTATAGAGAAGATTTGTGTGTTATATTAGCAGGTTATCCAGAAGAAATAGAAAGACTGATTAACTCAAATTCAGGTTTCAAAAGTAGAATACAATTTTTTATAGATTTTCCAGATTATAATGTAGAAGAATTATATGAAATATTTTTAAAACAACTTAAAGAAAATTTTCTTAAATTAGAAAAAGGTTGTAAAGAAATTGTAACCAAGTATTTTGAAAATGAAGTAAAATTAAAAAAAGAAAATTTTGGAAATGGACGTTTAGTAAGAAATCTAGTAGAAAAGATAAAATTTGAACAAGCTGTACGAATCAAAGAAAAAGGTAGTGATGATTTATATACAATAACACCACAAGACATAAGAAATGTTGTAGATAAAATTAAAACTATAGAAAATAAAAGAAAAATAGGATTTGGAGTATAAAATTATGGCAGATTATTAGAAAAATATGAAAAGGATGTATAGAAAATGAGTTATGTAATGAAAAAAGTAAGTCAAGATATATTGAAAAGTAAGAAATTTGAATATTTAGCTTTATGGTTTTCAAACTTAGACACAGCAATTATAGAAAGAAAAGCAATTAAGAAATTTGAAATAGATACTATTTTGACAGGTGGTCGTTTTAATGAAAAGAGTGTATTGAAATTTAGGCTAGAATTGGATAAAGCATATTGTGATAATAAGTTATTAGAATATGATTATGATCCAGATGGACGAATACCTATAGAAGAAAGAGAAACGATTACAGAATTAATAGATAATAAAAAACATATATCTATTCAAGAAATATATTTATTAGACAAAGAGCTAGAGCAATATGATAAATATCATGTTTTTTACAAATATACAGATATAGATACACCCAATACAGATGTATATATTCGTAAAAGAATAACAGAAGATACAATTTGTCTAATGATGGATATGGCTTTTGAAACAGCAATTATAGATTCGGAATTTGAAATTGCTTCTGATAAATATATTTTAGAATTAAAAGAAGAACAGAAAAATAAAGTTCATTTTATGAAAGAAAAGAAAGCAGTAGAAGATTTTATGAAAAATAATAATGATGTGGTAGATTATGATATTGACGCTACTCCTAATTCTGTATATTTTTATAGAATCTACTTTCTAGAAGATGAATTACATATTTTAAATAGAAATGGTTATATGACAATTGAAGAAACAATAGAAGCATTAAGAAAAGACAGTGCTATAATAGAACCAAATCAATATGAAGATATACAAATAATAATAGAAAAACATTATTTTTCTGATGAATATGCGTATTGTAAAGTGACATTTAATAGAAAATGGGAAATTATTAAAATAGAGACAAGTAAGATATAAGAATTATAATATTGATGAATTAGGTAAGCGACAACTTACATAAGTAGGGCAAGTAATTAAGTTGAAAATTACTTGCCCTTTGTGCTATAATCGAAATATGAAATAGTAATTTATAGAATGATTGGAGATATTAATGATGGAATATAAATATCTATTAGATATAGGATTAATAATACTAGTAGTGAAAATTTTTACAATGATAACACAAAAAATAAAAATGCCAAAAGTATTAGGGGGACTAATTGCAGGAATAGTACTAGGACCAGCAGTATTAAATATAGTACAAAACAGTACGATATTAGAAGCATTATCAAAATTTGGTATAATACTAATAATGTTTTTAGCAGGAATGGAAACAAGTATAAAAAAATTCATATCAAATAGTAATAAATATGTAATAATAGCTACAATAGGAGTAATAGTGCCATTAATAATGGGAACAATATGCAGTTTAATATATGCACAAGATATAAAAACAAACTTATTTTTCGGAGCAGTAATAACAGCGACATCAGTAAGTATTACAGTAGAAACATTGATTGAAATGAAAAAGATAAAATCAAGTGTAGGGTTAGCAATATTGGGAGCAGGTGTTGTTGATGATATAATAGGAATATTATTTTTAACAATTATTATGAATAGTGGAAATTTACAGATAACAACATTTGCCATAATGATAATAAAAATACTATTATTTTTTGGAATGGCTTTAATATTAGGATTACTATTCTTTAAAGTATTTGAAAAAATAGAAGAAAAAGATACAAAAACAGAACAAATGCCTACATATTCAATAGCATTCGCATTAATATTAGCGTATATAGCAGAGATAATGGGAGTTAGCGGAATAATTGGTGCATATATAGCAGGATTAGTTATAGGAAATACAGAAAAAGGAAGAAAAGTAAGAAAAAAGTTAGATTTAATAGTACATATGATATTTTCTCCAATATTTTTTGCTAGTGTAGGATTAAATTTAACAACATTGAATTTTAGTAAAACAGTATGGATATTTATTATACTATTTACAGCGATAACAATAATAAGTAAAATAATAGGAAATGGATTAGGTGCAAGGATATGTGGTTATTCTAAAGAAAAGGCAATTCAAATTGGTATAGGAATGGCAACAAGAGGAGAAGTTGCACTAATTATGGCAAATGAAGCTAAAAAAATAAATTTGATAAATGAAGAGATATTTTCAATTGTTATTATAACTGTTATGCTAGTAACTCTTATAACTCCAGTATTATTACATTATAGCTTTGAAAGAAAAAATAGAGTCGAAGAAGAGCAATTAACAATATAAATTAAAAATTGATAGATTTTATGATAATATAAGCAAAAATTATATTAAATCACAAAAATGAAATACATAAATTTTAATATAAAAAGGAGACTATTATGGCATTTGACGGAATTGTAACGAGAGCAATAGCTTCAGAACTACAACAATTATCTGGAGCACGAATAGACAAAATATTTCAGCCTAATAAAAACAATATAATATTAGGCTTTTATTTAGATGGAGTAAACTATGCACTTAATATCTGTATTGATCCTATAAATTATAGAATTCATTTAACAACACATCCTAAAAAAAATCCACAGGTAGCACCTAATTTTTGCATGGTTCTTAGAAAACATTTAATAGGATTACACATAAAAAATATAATTACAGACAATTTAGAAAGAATAGTAACAATTGAATTTGAAGGGTTTGATGACATTGACGATATTATTACTAAAAAATTAGTAATTGAGTTAATGGGAAAACATTGTAACATTATTTTATTAGATGAACAAAATATAATTATCGACAGCATAAGGCATATCAACAGTGAAAACAGTTTACGCACTATTGTTCCTCATACTAAATATAAATATCCACCTGTAACTAAGTACAATTTTTTAGAATGTGTATCATTAGAAGATTTTACAGTCAAACTTGATAATATAGAAACTTTTGAAAAACTTGCAGAGTCTATTTCTAATTCTTATAATGGAATAAGCAAAAGTTTTATTATTAATGCAAGTAAAAAGCTAGAACTCACTGATACTAGTAAAAATTCTATTAATAAACTTTATTTATATATAAAAAAGATA
This sequence comes from uncultured Clostridium sp., assembly GCA_947572725.1. Taxonomy (GTDB): domain Bacteria; phylum Bacillota; class Clostridia; order TANB77; family CAG-508; genus CAG-269. The sequence continues at coordinate 9,833 of CANPDB010000043.1, forward strand.
ATTAATAATACAGATTCTTTTGAATTAAATTTTGAGACAATTTATAACAAAAATAATATTGCTTGTGACTATTTTCTAATACCTGAAAACAATATCAATAATCAATTAATACTTAACTTTTTTATTGATGATTTTTATTATAAAAAGGAAACAGATGAAGAGTTAAAAACATATAGGAATAGTGTTCTAAAATTGATTCTGAGTACTTTAAAGAAATATCAGACTAGATTAATGAACATTAATGACAAATTAGAAAATTGCGAGAATATGGACAAATATAAATTATATGGAGAACTTATAACTGCTAATTTATACAGAATTAAAGAAGAAAATATATCTAGTATTGAATTAGAAAATTATTATGATAAAAACAAAATTATTTCTATTCCATTAGATAGTAAATATACTCCTAGTGTAAATGCAAAGAGGTATTTTAAAAAATATAATAAATTGAAAAATGCTTTAGAAATTGTAACTATTCAAAAAAGAGAAACAGAAGATGAATTAGATTATATTGAAAGTATTGTTTATGAACTAGAAACAGCTTCAAGTGTTGAGGAAGTTTTAAGTATTTTTGAAGAAATCTCTGAAAATGTGATTTTTAAAGATAAAGTTAATATAAATATTCAAAAGAAAAATCCAAAAGTAAAAAAATCTACTCTTACTAAAAATAAAAATGTTTCATTTAACCCCATTAAATACACAATTGAAGGATATACACTTTTGATTGGTAGAAACAATAAAGAAAATGATTATTTAACTTTAAAATATGCGCAAAAGACTGACTTGTGGTTTCATACAAAAGATATTCACGGAAGTCACGCTATTTTATTAGTAAATAATCAAACTCCAAGTAATGATATTTTAATTAAATGCGCAGAAATTGTAGCATATCATAGCAAAGCGAGAAATTCGTCTAATGTACCAGTTGATGTTTGTCAAGTAAAATATGTAAAAAAGCCTAAAGGCAGTAAACCAGGTATGGTTATTTATACTAATAATCAAACTTTTAATGTTCAACCTAAAGGCAAATAAGCAAGTCTCCTAAGTTATAGTAATTTGTTCTTTATAATAAGATAGCAATTTTAAATTATAAAGTTCTTATACAAAGAGAATTTTCTACATTATAAAAGACCTAGATATCCTATAAAGTATCTAGGTCTTAAATGTTGTTCTTTTACCATAAAATTAACATTGTAACTATTGTTGCAAGCCATATTTCAGGTTTATTTAAATCTTTAGGTATAAATTCTATATCTTCTAAATTTAAATCTTCTTCCTGTTTTTCATCAACTATGCTAACTGAATAATATTTTGCATATTGTGCTTTAAAATATAGTTCGAAATCTTGAATTCTGCTATCTAACATATTTGGTATATTATAATATTTGCTACCTAGAAGAACATCTCTTTCAGAGTAAATATCAATCTTTATATATTTGCCGTTCAGGTCTTCAGGACTTGAATTATAAATAGTTCCTTTGATTCTTCCATTAATTAAAGTAGCTTGTGCTTGTTTTATTTGCACTTGTTCTATATTGTTTTTTCTCTCCATATTTTTGTAGCTTGAATTTAATCCTACATTAATGAGAAAGTCTGAAAATACAAAAAATACTACTAATAATATAGCGTATAATAAAAATTTTTTCATTTTATCCATAATTTTTTTCTCCATTTTTTTCTAATATGTTTTTATTATAACAGAAAATGGCTGATTTTTCAATAGCTATGTATCAATCGCTTGAAATACCTTTAATTGCAAAAGTAAATTCTAGATTTTGTTTTAAAACTGGAATTCACTTTTGAAATTAACTATTTTTTATTTGTTCAAAATATATGGAAACGTTACAATTCACAGCTTATTTATAGTAGCTAAAGAGTTATAATATATTATTTTTTATACATTCCCAACTGCTAACAGTTTGTAGATAAACTTCTGCGGTGCAGTTGCTCCTCGAATTTTATTTACAAACTATAACTTGTTGGTCCCCACATTCATTTCTAAAAAATAATATATTATAACTTTTTAGCTATTCTACTATTTTAAATAGGACTGTGAATTGTAACACTTTTGGAATTAACCATTGCTTAAAATAGATACAAATAATTTATTGTTTTAGTAAACATAGTGTAGTATAATTAATTTACAAAAAAGGAGTTTATATGAAAATTAATTTAAATGAACTATCAAAAGAAGAAAAAATTGGACAAATGTTAATGGTTGGAATGGAAACTAACTATATAACTGATAGAATAAAGGCATTAATTCAAAAATACAAAATAGGTGGAATAATCTTATATAGAAAAAACTTTAGGACATATACTGATTTAATTAAACTTATAAATGAGTTAAAAGAATTAAATAGGTATAATAAAATTCCATTAATTATTGCTATTGACCAAGAAGGTGGAAGAGTTAATAGATTACCTGATGAATTTCATAAATTTCCATCTGCAAGTCTTTTAGAAAAAAGTGGAGGAGAAAAATTAGTTTAAGAAGCTTCTAATATAATTGCTGAAATACTTGCAAATTCTGGATTTAATATGAATTTTGCTCCTGTGTTAGATTTAAAGAATTCAAAAGATAGAGACGCAATAGGCGATAGAGCGTATTCAAATGATGCAGACATTGTAACTAAAGATGGAATAGCATTTATGAAGCAAATGCAAAACATAAATATTATTCCAGTTATAAAACATTTTCCAGGACATGGAGCAACAAAACAAGATTCTCATCATATTTTACCAATAATTCAAAAATCGTATTTAGAACTTGAAAAAAAGGACATGATTCCATTTGTATCAGCTATAAAAAATGGAGCAGATGCAATGTTGGTAGGGCATTTAGTAATACCTAAGCTTACTATGACAAATCCTGCTTCACTTTCAAGAATTTTTATAGGTAAATATATCAGAAAAAAATTAAGATATAATAAAGTATTAATAACAGACGACTTAAAAATGAGAGCTATTAGACTATTTTATGGAGAAGCACGAGCAACTAAAAAAGCATTTGAAGCTGGAAATGATATAATAGTTTTTAGATATAACAAACAAAAAGAAGAAAAAGCCATAGAAAAACTATTGAGTCTATATGATAAAAATGTGGGAAGAGTAAATAGAAGTGTTATTAGAATTTTAAAAGAAAAAGAACTATATAATATTAATGATGATAAAGTAATTCCAACTATTGATATTGAAAATATAAATGAAAGAATTGATAAAATTAGAAAGCAATGTAAAATTTAGAACGGCAATCACTTAAAATTTAGTTATAACAGTTTACAAATTAAAATCTACTCGCTCCCAGAGGATAGTATTTATATATTTCATAAATTTATTGATTTAAATCTTTTAAAAGTATATAATGAAAAAAATATAAACAATTGTATCTAGGAGGAGATAAGAAAAAATGGAAGATGATATGATAGAAAAAATGAATCAAATGCTAGAAAGTATACCTGTAACAGAAGAAAATTCTAGATTAATTACAGAGATAAAACAAGATTTAATGGAACAAAATTTAACAGGAGCTTTAGAAAAAATTAATGAATTAACACACTATAAAGCAAACAATGAAAGTGAACAAATAATTGAAGAAATCAACAATAATGAACAATTAAACAAAGAAGAAAGCAAAGGTAGTATATATCCAAAGGAATTGAGTGATCCAGAATTAGAAAGTAAATATATTGGCTTATTATTAAGTGACCCTAAATATATTGTGAAATTCTATTTCTTATTTGATGAATGTTTTTTTGAAGATGATAAGCTTTTAAATATATATAAGAGTGTTATATACACAGAAGGTGGTAGTTATACTCCAGAGATTGCAAAAGAGGGATTTAACTTTGCAAGAGACAATGAAGAATCTTACAATTTAAAATATCAATTAAAAAAAGAAGTAGAAGACAAAGATTATAATATGGAAAAAGTATATAGAGAACTAAAGAAACTATTTATTTTAAGAAAAAGTTATACTGAAATTCCAATTAAAGAACTTCAAGATAAAGTAGTAGAAATAAGAGATTATGTTTTATATGACCAAATGTCAGAAGAAGAAGTGAAAAGTGCCGTTATTCAAGTTAATGATACAGAAAAATTCAAAAGAGCAATACTAAATGAAGGTCTTACAAGCTTTTTAGAAGCAGGCGATAATAATTTAAGAAATGGAATACCTTTACCATTTCCTACATTAACAAGTGTGTTTAAAGGAATAAGAAAAGGGGAAACAATGGCATATGCTATGCCATCTAATGCAGGTAAAAGTAGATTTACTACAGATATAGCTGCACATACAGCGCTAGTTCATAAAAAGAAAGTATTAATTATATCTAACGAAATGTCAGAAGAAAAAATGCGACTTTGTTTAATAACTACAATATTAAATAATGAGCAAATACAACAAATGCATGGACATAAAATTTCTAAAACAGAAGGAGAACTATTAGAATTTAAATTTAGACCAGATGACCCTAAACAGGTAAAAGTTGATGAAAATGGATATGTAGTAAAAGAAGAAGGGGAAACACAAAAACAATTTGTAAAAAGATTAACACAAGTGTCAACAGAATTTAACAACATTATAGCTGTTACAGACTGGGCTAATAAAGAACTTAAAAATTCATTATATTTTATTAATATAACAGACCATACAAATGATGAATTGCGTAAAGTTATTATGAACTATTACTATAAAGAAAAAATAGAATATGTATTTTATGATACCTTAAAAACAGATACAGCAAATATAGGAATAGGGGAAGAATTAAAGAAAACAGCAACAATTCTTTCTAATTTAGCACAAAACTTTAATATGTATATATGTTCTACTTTACAATTAGCAGAAACTGATACTTTGCCAGTTAATTTAAATGTAAATGATTTAGCTGTTAGTAGAACTGTAAAAGAAGTATTGGATACCCTATGTTTGTTAAAACAAATAAATAGAGATTCATATGATAAATATGAGTATTCACTTAATGAAAATGATACTAAATTTTATGATTTGAAAAAGTATGATGATCCTGATGTTAGATATTATGCTTGTGTAGTTGATAAAAACAGAGCAGGTGCAAAACCAACTTTATTGTTTAGATTAAATTTGGCTTATAATGTTTGGGAAGAATTAGGATATTTAAGATTAAAACAATAATTAGATAGAAAGAAAAAACAATCAAGTTAGCTATGCTAACTTGATTGTTTTTATTTCAACTCTTTTTTATTTTTTTCAGATTCAATACCTATTTTTTCGTCACATTTTTCAGGTGGTTTTTTAAAACTTAAATACCAATTAATACCATTATTATTTTGTTCAATAAATTTCATTCTTTCTTGTAACTGTTCAAATGTTTTTGGAGGTGGTACAATAACTGGTTGACCAGGCATCCAATTTGCAGCAGTTGAACCTTTACTACAATCTGCCATTTGTAATGCTTGAATAATTCTTATAATTTCAGGAATAAATCTTCCTATATTTAATGGATAAATTAGTATTGTTCTAACTATTCCTTTATCATCTATAATAAATACATTTCGTACAGTTTCAGTATTACTGATATCATTTGCTATCATCCCATATTTTCTCGCAATTTGACCATTTCTATCTGCAATAATTGGAAATGAAACTTTAATTCCAGTTCTACAATAAATGTCATACATCCAAGCTAAATGTGAGGCATTGCTAATGTTACCAACTTTAAATTATGAATTTTAAAGTTATTATATTTTTTATTTGTTTTAATAATCATAAACTATGAACTTTCTATAAAATTTATATTATTTAATTGTTCTTTTACAATGTTTGACTCCGAAAAATTAAAATATATGTATATGTTTTTAAATTCATCTAATTCTATTCTATCTACTAATTCAAATAATATTTTCTTACTTGGATTTTCGAACTTCAAAAATTCTTCAATTACTTTGTTAGTTTTTTCTTTATCTTGATTTACTTGAATATTATTTTGTAATATTTTTATTTTGTCTTGTATATGTTTTTTATCCTTTATTAACTTTTCTTTCTGCCCGATAAAATCTCTTGAATATCTGAAGTAATCATCGTTTGTAATAATTTCATTTAAGTTATCCATATACATTTTATCTAATTTTTTTGATACATCTTCTATATTGTTTTTTATATTTAATAATTTTTCTTCTTCCAATTTAATAAGTGAAGAATGACTATCTTTATCTTTCTCATAAATTAATTTTAAAGCATTTTTATCGCAGAATGTATTAACTATGTCTTTTATATTGTCAAGCACTTTATTTTCGAATTTGTTATAGTTATAGTTACAAGTTTTACATTTTTTATCTTTTCCTCTTGCTAAACTACAATCTATATAACCAATCTTTTTAGTTTTCCCACGATAACAAATTCTAAGTTGTCTACCACAATTATGGCAAAAGATTAATCCTTTTAATAGTTCAGTATGTTTAGGTGTTGATAGACTCTTTTTGCTTTTTAAAATTTCTTGTACTTTTATGAATATATCTTTTTCAATAATAGGATCGTGTGTATTTTCTACTCTTATATATTCACTTTCGTTTTTAGGTTTTCGTTTTTTTACTTTATAGGAAACAGAAACACATTTATTTTGAACAGTATTTCCAATATATACTTCATTTATAAGCATAGCTCTTATCGATTTAGGATTCCATGTTGTTCTTTGATGTTTTAGATTAAGATACTTACTTGGTGGATCAATTCCTTCTTTATCTAAAATATTTGATATTTTCTGCAATCCATTTCCTTGCAAATATAGTTCAAATATTTTTTCTACTACATAAGATACATTTTTGTCTATTTCTAGCTTATTTTTATATATTGCACTTTTCTTATAGCCATAGGGAGCAATACTTCCTAAATATTCTCCTTTTAATTCTTTTTCTCGCAAAACTCCTTTAATCTTTTTTGAAATATCTTTTGCATACATATCATTTATGATTGCTTTAAAAGGTGTTACATCATTATTGGTACTATCTAAAAAAGTATCGATACCATCTAATATTGAAACATATCTTACATTTTTTTCTGG
>CANPDB010000044.1 GCA_947572725.1 uncultured Clostridium sp.
ATAAGGCAGTGAATGAGTCAGTAGACAAAGCAGTAAATAAGGCAGTGAATGAGTCAGTAGACAAAGCAGTAAATAAGGCAGTGAATGAGTCGGTAGACAAAGCGGTAAATAAGGCAGTGAATGAAGCAGTAGACAGCAAGATTAATATAGCAATAGAAAAAGCAATAGCACCATTAAGAGAAGAAATTGCAGATCTTAGAAGATCAGTTGAATCATTAAAGAAAGAAGTTAGAGACATTAGTAGAGCAGTTGCAGTAATAGAAGTAGAGCATGGAAGAAAACTTGACATATTATTTGATGCATTTACTATGAGTTCAGAGAAGCACGAAGAAAATAAAAAAAGAATTCTTTGGTGTGAAAAAAAAATTGAAAAACATGATGGAGAACTATTTTATTTAAAGTCAAAATTAGAAAAAGCATAAGCCTATTATGAAAATATTAAAATAATCAAAATAGGCTTATGAAAAAAATTATTTCAAAACAATATTATAAATCTTATTTTTAACATAAATTTCTTTTATAATCGTTTTTCCATCTAATTTAGATTCAATTGCATTATGCACTTTTTCTTTAACAGAAGATTCATCTTCATCTAAAGAAATTTGCACAGTAGCTTTTAATTTACCATTAAATTGAATAGGTAAAGTTATTTCATCATCAATTGTTTTAGAATCGTCAAAATCAGGCCAACTACATAATGAAATAGGTTTATCAAATCCAGAAATTTGATTTAATTCTTCTGTGATATGAGGTGCAAATGGATTTAACAAAATTAAGAAAGCTTTAAATTCTGCTTTATTTATTTTCTTTAAGCGATAAAATTCATTTACCATAGTCATGAAAGTAGAAATACAGGTATTATATTTCATTTCTTCTATATCACTAGAAACCTTTTTAATTGCTTTATTCATCATTTTTTCAGTTTCAGGGGAATATGAATCACCATCAACTAATAAATCTTGTAAATTCCAAACTCTATCCAAGAATTTACTACAACCACGAATACTATCCATAGACCAAGAAGCTGACTGGTCAAAAGGTCCCATGAACATTTCATAAACTCTAAATGTATCAGCACCAAATTCTTCTACTATATCATCAGGATTAATTACATTTCCTTTTGATTTGGACATTTTTTCTCCATTGCCACCTAAAATCATACCATGAGAAGTACGCTTTTGATAAGGCTCTTTTGTTGGAACAACTCCAATATCATATAAAAATTTATGCCAAAATCTTGAGTATAATAAATGAAGTGTAGTGTGTTCCATACCACCATTATACCAGTCAATTGGAGACCAATAGTCTAAAGCTTCTTTAGAAGCTAAAGCAGTATCATTATGAGGATCCATATATCTTAAAAAATACCAAGAAGAACCAGCCCATTGAGGCATTGTATCTGTTTCTCTTTTAGCAGGTCCACCACAATGAGGACATTTTGTGTTAATCCATTCAGTTTGCTTAGCAAGAGGAGATTCTCCATTTTCACCAGGTTCAAAATCCTTAATATCTGGTAAAACTAAAGGCAAATCTTTTTCATCTAAAGGCACCCAACCACATTTATCACAATAAACCATTGGAATAGGTTCACCCCAATAACGCTGTCTTGAAAATACCCAATCACGTAATTTATAATTTACTTTTTTAGTTCCAATTCCTTTTTCTTCTAGGTATTCAATGATTTTTTTCTTTGCATCTTGAACTTCTAATCCATTAATAAAATCAGAATTAATAAGAGTTCCTGTTTCAACATCAGTAAATGCTTCATTTTCTAAATTGACATTTTCTCCATCAACAACTTGAATAATTGGAAGATTGAATTTTTTGGCAAATTCGTAATCTCTTTGGTCATGTGCAGGAACTGCCATAATAGCACCTGTACCATAAGTTGATAAAACATAATCTGAAATCCATATAGGAATTTCTTTATTTGTTAATGGATTGATTGCTCTTATTCCTTTAATTTCAACACCAGTTTTATCTTTATTAATTTCAGAACGCTCAAAATCAGATTTTAATGAAGCCTGTTTTTGATATTCTTCAATTTCTTTCATATTTGTTATTTTAGAAGATAGTTCTTCAATTATTTTATGCTCTGGTGCAACAACCATATAAGTAGCACCAAATAAAGTATCAGGTCTTGTTGTATAAACTTTTAATTCTTGTTTTTCATTAGCTATTTTGAAAATAACTTCTGCACCTTCAGAACGACCAATCCAGTTTGTTTGTTGAGCTTTAATTTTATCTAAAAAATCGATATTATTTAAGTCATCAATTAAACGCTGTGCATATTCTGTAATTTTCAACATCCATTGAGATTTTTCTTTTTGTACAACTTCACTACCACATCTTTCACAAACACCATTAACAACTTCTTCATTTGCAAGACCTACCTTACAACCTGTACAAAAGTTTATAGGCATAGTTGCTTTATATGCTAATCCCTTTTTATATAATTGAATAAAAATCCATTGAGTCCATTTATAATAATTAGGGTCAGTTGTGTTAATTTCGCGAGACCAATCAAAGGAAAATCCTAGAGATTTTAATTGTTCTTTGAAATGATTTATATTTTTTTCTGTAATTATTTTAGGATGTACGTGATTTTTAATAGCAAAGTTTTCAGCAGGTAATCCAAAAGCATCGAATCCAATTGGATAAAGTACATTATATCCTTCTAATCTTCTTTTTCTTGCTACAATATCTAATGCTGTATAACTCCTAGGGTGACCAACATGTAATCCTTGACCAGATGGATATGGAAATTCAATTAGACCATACCATTTTTTCTTGGTGTAGTCATTTGATGCGTTAAATGTTCCTTCCTGTTCCCATTTATTTTGCCATTTTTTTTCTATGTTTTTAAAATTGTAAGACATAAATGTTACTCCTTTCAAACTTATATAAAGAAATTTTAAAAAATAATTTGACTTTTTATTATATTTTAAGTATAATAATTATATAAAGATGAGATACCACAGAAATGTGGCGTATCGCTTAATGGTTTTTTAAAATTAAAAATGCATCTCTAACGATCCAACAGAGATGTGTTTTTTTCATTGTCTAATTTTCTTACTGTAACAACTAAAGTTACATATAAGGCAATAGCGACAACGGTTACTATTGCAAGCTCAAAAAATAATATGTACATAAATAGTAAGTATACTTGTTCTAATAACATATGTATCGCCTCCTCTCATAGAGAATACGATACACCACATCTTGCTTCTCTCATCTATGCTCAAATTATACTTTATTAATGAACAAAAATCAAGCCAATTATGACATCTTGAATAAAATAAATAAAAGTGATAGAATTCGAAACGAGGTGAATAGAATGATAGACTTAACAAAGGCTAGAAAAGCATTCAAAGAATATGTTAAAAATTATGATCCAGAAGACAAACAAATAAAATTAAAAATAACACATATAGAAAGAACTGCAATTAGAGCAAGAGAAATAGCAGAAAAATTAGGATTAGAAAAAGAAGACATAGAATTAGCAGAACTAATAGGAATATTACATGATATTGGAAGATTTGAACAAGTTAGAAGGTTCCATACTTTTAGTGATAGAGATAGTATAAATCACGGGGAATGTGGAATACAAGTGTTATTTGAGCAAAATTTAATACGAGATTTTGTAGAAGATAACCAATATGATGAAATTATAAAAAAGGCAATTTTAAATCATAATAGAGCTGGAATAGAAGAAGGACTTAGTGAAAAAGAATTGTTACACGCAAGATTAATAAAAGATGCTGATAAAACAGATATTTTTTATACTTTAACATTTGATGATATAAAAGCAGTATATGGAACATATGATTTTTCAGATGATAAAATATCTGATGAAATTTATAGAAATTTTATAGAAGAAAAAAGAATTGATTATTCAAAAAGGAAAGGACCAGCAGATGTGTTGGTTTCACATTTTCAATTTTTATATCATTTTTATTTTAGTTATGGTTTGCAATATGTTTATGACCATGGATATATAGATGAATTTTATAATAGGTTTAGTTTTAAAGATGAGGAAACTGCTAAAAGATATGAAAATGTATATAAGGCTGCAAAAGAATATGTAGAAAATAAATTAAGTACTAGCTTGAACTAAAATTGTTTATATATAAAAGAAGTTCATATTTATTAATTTTAATTTAAAATACAAAATAGGAACTTCTTTTTAACTATTAAATTTAATTTATTATAAAATGTAATGTTTTTAAATCTTATTTTTTAGTTATATTTATCTATTATATTCATCAGTGTTTTTATTAGATACAATATCTATTGCTTATTTTTCAGATTGTTTATAGATATCATATAACTTATCAAGCATTTTTAAATTACCACTTGCAATAAATGCGATTTTCTCTGTAGGACTAGTTAATGTTTCAATAGATAATGGTTTTCCATCTTTTCCTATAATTTCTCCACCAAGTTCACGCAAAATGGCAGTAGAAGCAGCTAAATCCCAAGATTTAACGCCTAAATGAAAAACAGCATTAGCATAATCATGTGGTCTATTTTCTTTTCCTAAGGCTGTTTTTACAACATCTAGTGCAATTGGACCTACTATTTTTAGACTTGCTCCATCAAGATAAAGCTTTTTAAACATTTCATTTGTTATGTTAAAATCTTTAGCATCATAAAAAGGGGTATCGAAAGTAATTACTGCTTTCTTAATTTTTTCAGTTTCATGTTTTGGTATAACTACACTTTGTAAATTTGCTATATCATCTATATTAGAAACATAAACACCTTTATCTTTAACAGCGGAATATACGGTTTTTCCTATAACATCATATATAATTCCGCCAGAAAGTTCATTATTATTTACAATTCCTATCGCTATTGCATGAGGCCAACCATTTGTATAATTAGTAGTTCCATCTAATGGATCTACTATAAATTTTAATTCTGCATCATTGTCTAATTTAGTTTCTTCAGCAGATTCCTCAGCTATAACTTGAGAATGTGGGAAAAGTTTTAATAATGTACCTTTTAAATGCTCTTCTAATTTTTTATCTGTATTAGTAACTATATTAGCAACTCCACCACTTTTTTCTTCACTAGTATAATCTTTAAGATTTAAAATTTCCTTTGCTTTAGGAAGTATAGACAGTACTTTTAGTACAATATCTTTATTTTCCATTATAATCCTCCTTAATTAATCTCTATATTACAATTCAGAGTAATTTATATTTTCTAAAGATTTATAATATATTATTTTTTATGCATTCCCAACTGCTAACAGTTTGTAGATACACTTCTGCGGTGCAGTTGCTCCTCTAATTTTATTTACAAACTGTAACTTGTTGGTCCCCACATTCATTTCTAAAAAATAATATATTATAAATCGTTTAGCTAATCTAGTACTTAAATAAAGCTGTAAATTGTAATATCTCTATAGATAATACCATATTTAAGACAGTATTGCAAACTTGAATAAAATAAATAAAAGTGATAGAATTCAAAAGAAAGTAAATAATATAACGAATTGATAATTACGAATTGTAACAAAAAATAAATATAAATAAAAATATCAAATATAATATAAAAAAGGATGATAAAATGGGCAAAAAATTATTAATAACAGAAAAGCCATCAGTAGCAATGGAATTTGCCAAAGCTTTAAAAATAACAACAAACAGAAAAAATGGATACTTAGAATCAAATGAATGGATTATTACTTGGTGTGTAGGACATTTAGTAACAATGAGCTATCCAGACAAATATGACGAAAAGCTAAAATTTTGGAGATTAGATACACTACCATTTATACCAGACGAATGGAAATACGAGATTATTCCAAATGTACAAAACCAATTTAATATTGTACAAAGTCTAATGCAAAGAGAGGATATTGATGAAATATACAATGCAGGAGACTCTGGGCGAGAGGGAGAATATATCCAAAGATTAGTATTTATGATGGCAAAACCAAATTCAAATGCAAAAATGAAGAGGGTATGGATTGACTCTCAAACAGAAGAGGAAATAGTAAGAGGAATAAAAGAAGCAAAAGACTTATCAGAATATGATAGCTTATCTGATAGTGCTTATTTAAGGGCAAAAGAAGACTATCTAATAGGAATTAACTTCTCTAGATTACTATCTATTATTTATGGAAGAAATTTAGCAAGCAAAATAAATGAAGAAAGAGCATCTATTTCAGTAGGTCGTGTTATGACATGTGTTTTAGGAATGATTGTATCAAGAGAAAGAGAAATACGAAATTTTGTGAAAACAAAATATTATAAAATTTTAGGAGAATTCGGAGACGAAAACTCGTCATTTACTGCAGAGTGGAAAGCAACAGAAAAATCACAATGGTTTGAATCTCCAAAATTATATAATGAATCAGGGTTTAAAAAAGAGGAAGATGCAAAACAATTTATTAGCAGTTTAGCAGGAAAAAAAGCAGTTATTACAGAATTAAAAAAATCAAAACAAAAAGAAAATGCACCATTACTATTTAATTTAGCTGAGATTCAAAATCAATGTACAAAAATGTTTAAAATTAAGCCAGATGAAACATTAGAGATTATACAAAATTTATATGAAAAAAAATTAGTTACATATCCAAGAACAGATGCAAGAGTACTTTCAACAGCAGTTGCTAAAGAAATAAAAAAGAATTTAAATGGCATTGCAAAAGGATACAAAGATGAAGAAGTACAAGGATATATTAAGAAAATGGTAGATGAAAAATATTCTACTAATTTAGTAAAAACAAAATATGTAAATGATAGTAAAATTACAGACCACTATGCAATTATTCCAACAGGGCAGGGATACGAAAATTACAATGGACTTCCAGAACTTCAAAAACAAGTATATAAATTAATTACAAAAAGGTTTTTAGCAATTTTCTATCCACCAGCACAATACCAAAAAATACAAGTAACAATTGAAATTGAACATGGAGAAAACGAAAATAAGAAAATAGAAACTTTTTCTACAAGTGGAAAAGTGTGTTTAGAACAAGGTTTTTTGGAAATATTAAAACCAATTGATAAAACTAATAAATCCACAAAAAACGAACAAAATGTGGATAATGATGAACAAAATGAGGAAGAAAAGAATACTAAACAAGCAGATTTAGAGATATTAAAAAAATTGAAAAAAGGTCAAGAAATTGGAATTAATAATTTTGAAATAAAAGAAGCAGAAACATCTCCACCAACTAGATATAATTCTGGGTCAATTATATTGGCTATGGAAAATGCAGGAAAATTAATTGAGGAAGAGGAATTACGAGAACAAATTAAAGGTGCTGGAATCGGAACAAGTGCTACAAGAGCCGAGATTATTAAAAAGTTAGAAAAAATAAAATATATAGAAATAAATAGCAAAACACAAATTATAACACCTTCAAATAAAGGCGAAATTATATATGATATTGTTCATAGTTCTATGCCAGATATGCTAAATCCTAAATTGACTGCAAGCTGGGAGAAAGGTTTGGATATGGTTGCTAAAAAGGAAATTGAGCCAAAAGTATTTATGCAAAAGCTTGAAAATTACATTCATTCTAAATTTGATAGATTAGTTGTTAAAATGTAAAACCAGGGGAGCATTATGCTCCTCTGGTTTTAGGTATCAAATCAAAAGGTAGCTAATTTTTGTTTAACAATGATAAATTTCCTTTAAATAATCTCTGCAGTCTTCATTGGCAAGTAAAATAGAAGACTTTACAATAACTTCTTTCTCTTCTACCAAGTGTTCTAACCCAAGGTGAGTTGCTAAATTCATAAATTCTGAATTCAACTTGTACATAACACATGTTCCAAGTTCTTTGAATTCTGAATCAATGAAATTACTTATTTTGCGATATGCAATAGAAGACGTTGCAAGATGTGGAAAGAAAAACCTAATCGCTACATCTTTTGATTTTTTTGATACACTTTTACTCATAGTGGTTCCTCCTTGCTCGTATTGAGCGTTGCATTGTTTGTAAGTATCTAAATTTATTTTACTACAGTTTTACATAAAATGCAAATTGCTAAAAAATAATATATTATAACTCTCTAATAATTATAAAAAATAGTAACTATTCAAAGGTACAAAATGTTAAAAGAAATATATAAATAAGTTTAAGAATTTCTACCTCAAAGTTCCTACATTCGCTCTTTCCTTAAATTTTTATTTATATATTTCCCTTATACGATTGCTTACCTCTGAATAATTACAAAAAATATACTATTTTACTAATAATTGCTTTCATTTTTATAAAAAGTATAGTATAATATAACAGCAGTAAGTAAGACACAAGTTAGGAGAAAAGGCATGAATACCATAATTCGGTGAACTAGGAAGAACAGAAAAATTTATTGATTTACTAAAAACAATAGAAAACAAACAAAGTCCGGTAGCAATATCGGGCTTAACTGACATTGGAATGATACAAATAGCAGATGCAATAAACGAATTCGGAAAACAACCAATATGCATACTAACATATAATGAAATACAAGCAAAAAAAATATATGAAGATTTAAAATACTTTACAGACAAAGTAGTATTATTTCCAAAGAAAGAAATTGTAGCATATGATTATATTGCTGAAAGCAAGGATCTTCCATATCAAAGAATAGAAGCACTAAATGAAATAAAATCAAAGAAAAACTTAATAGTTGTAACTACAATAGAAGCAACTATGCAAAAATTATTATGCAAAAAAACTCTATATGAAAATGAATTAAACTTCAAAATAGGAGAAAATTACAATTTAGAAGAGATAAAAAGAAAACTAGTAAATTTAGGATATTCAAGATGTGACTTAATAGAAGGAAGAGGACAATTCAGTGTAAGAGGAGGAATTTTAGACATCTCTATTAATGAAAATACTGGAATTCGTATAGAATTTTGGGGAGATGAAGTTGACTCAATACGAAACTTTAATATAACAAGTCAAAGGTCAATTAATACATTAGAAAAAGTAAGCATTTATCCAGCACATGAATACATTTTAGAAGGAGACATACAAAAAATTTGTAAAAAAATAATTGATACAGCAAGAAATAAAGAAATAGCTGAACACGATATTGAAGAAATAAAATCAGGAAATTATATTAGTAAAATTGACAAATATTTTGATTGTTTTTATGAAGAGCAAGAAACTATTTTAGATTATTTAGATAATAGATATTGTATATTTTTAGATGAAATAAACAAAATAAAACAGAGAGCTACTAATATTTTAGCAGATAACAAAAATCTTATAAAAACACTTATAGAAAAAGAGAAAATTGTACCACAAGCAATAGAAAATATTTTAAAATATGAACAAGTAGAAAATGCAATTAAAAAGAAAGAAAATATATATGTAGCAAAACAAGATACATCGTTAAAGATAGAAGCACAAAAATATACATTCCATTATAGGGAAGTAAATTACTATAAAAGTGAAATAGAAAATTTATTTGAAGATATAAGAAAAGCAGTAAATGAGAAAAAGAAAATTAGTATTTTAGTTGATTCAAAAGAAAAAGCTAAAAAAATAAAAAAATTATTAGAAGAACAAGAAATTCTATGTAAAATAGAAGAGAAATTAGACCAAACAATTATTGTGAAATCAACAGAGAGTATAGTTACAATTAGTATTGGTAAGCTATCAGCAGGATTTGAAAATTACGATTTAAATCAATTAGTAATAGTTGCAAATGATTTAATAGATGGAGAAAAAAGAAAAAGAAAAATAAGTCATGAAGCTTTTAAAGAAGGAGAAAAAGTAGTATTTGCAGACTTAAAAGTAGGCGATTATGTCGTACACAAAAAATATGGAATAGGTATTTACATTGGGGTAAATACTATTAAAGCAGATGGAACTATAAAAGATTATATAAAAATAAAATATAAAGATGATGATATTTTATATATTCCTACAAATGACTTAGATACAATTAGAAAATTTGTTGGTGGAGATAAAATACAACCTAAAATTAATAGATTAGGAAGCAAAGAATGGGAAAAGACTAAAACTAAAGTTAAAAATAATTTGCGTGAAGTTGCAAAAGAATTAATTGAATTATATGCAAGAAGAGAAAAAGCACAAGGCTTTAGTTATAGTAAAGATACTCCATGGCAAAACGAATTTGAAGCAAAATTCCCATATCAAGAAACAGATGATCAATTAAGATGTATTGAAGAAGTAAAAAAAGATATGGAGGCTGTAAGGCCTATGGACAGACTGCTTTGTGGTGATGTTGGCTATGGTAAAACAGAAGTAGCTTTACGAGCAGCATTTAAAGCAGTTATGGATCAAAAACAAGTTGCATATTTAGCACCAACAACTGTATTAG
Organism: uncultured Clostridium sp.; assembly: GCA_947572725.1. Taxonomy (GTDB): domain Bacteria; phylum Bacillota; class Clostridia; order TANB77; family CAG-508; genus CAG-269. Next base: position 10,311 of record CANPDB010000044.1, read on the forward strand.
CAGAACAACAATATCAAGAATTTAAAGAAAGAATGAAAGACTTTCCTATAAAAGTAGAAATTTTAAATCGTTTCAAAAGTAAAAAATATCAAAATGAGGTAATACAAAAATTAAAATTAGGAGAAGTAGATATTGTAATAGGAACACATAGAATTTTAAGTAATGACATAGAATTCAAGGATTTAGGACTATTAATTATTGATGAAGAGCATCGTTTTGGAGTTAAACACAAAGAAAAAATTAAACAATTAAAAACAAATGTAGATGTTTTAACAATGACAGCAACACCAATACCAAGAACAATGCATATGTCAATTGTAGGTATTCGTGATATGTCAGTTATCTATGACCCACCACAAAATAGAAAACCAGTTCAAACTTATGTGTTAGAATATGATGAAGAAGTTATTAGAGAAGCAATCACAAAAGAACTAGAAAGAGGAGGACAGGTATTTTATTTATTCAATAATGTAGAAGGAATACAAAGAAAAGCAGACATGATATCAAACTTGATACCAGAAGCAAATGTAGTATATGCACATGGGCAAATGACAGGAAACAAGATAGAAGATATTATGAAAGACTTTATAGAAGGAAATTCAAATGTTTTAGTATGTACAACTATTTTAGAATCAGGTATAGATATACCAAATGCAAATACAATAATTGTAGAAAACGCAGACAGAATGGGATTAGCACAATTATATCAAATTAGAGGAAGAGTAGGGAGAGCAGACAGACAGGCATATGCATATATAACATACAAAAAGGACAAAATGTTATCAGAAGTAGCAGACAAAAGGCTTAAAGCAATTAAAGAATTTACAGAATTCGGATCAGGATTTAAAATAGCAATGAGAGACTTAGAAATTCGTGGAGCAGGAAGCTTGCTTCGGAGAGATTCAGTCAGGACATTTAGAACAAGTTGGTTATGATACATATTGCAATTTACTAGACGAAGTTGTAAAAGAAATGAAAGGAATAGAAATAAAAGAAGAGACAGAAATTCAAATAGACTTAAATGTTACAAGCTATATACCAGATGAATATATATCAGATTCAAATCAAAAAATAGAAGTATATCAAAATATAGCTTTGTGTAAAAACGAAGAAAATATACAAAATGTAATTGATGAAGTAATAGATAGGTTTGGAAATATTCCAGGAGAACTAGAAAATTTAATTGCAATAGCAAGAATAAAATACTTAAGCAAGCAAAAAAATATAATTAAGATAGCAAGTAAAAAGACAATGGACAAAAAAGAAGCAGTAGTATTTACATTTGAGCAAAATAAATTTGAAATTGAAATTCCTGAATTGATAAAAAAATATGGAACTAAAATAAAATTTTCATCAGGAATAAAACCTATGATTACACTAGAAATAGGTTCAACTAGTGAAAAAGGAATTTTAAATACTGTTACAGATTTTATAAAAAGTATGTGACAAAAGGGTCGCCCTTTTTGTCACATATATAAAATTGTATTTCTATCCTAAATCATAAATAAAAATTTATTTAATTCTTCGGCTACGCTACATTATAAACAAATTTTAAAATTAACAAATAGGCCCCTCTCAAATACAAGTTTGAGATTCTCCCATTTGTTAATTCAACAATTTGTATTATAACTCCACTTGCATTCATAATTTAATAAATTTTTATTTATGATTTGGATTTATAATTAAGATATTATAGTGTGACAAAAAAGGCCGACCCTTTTGTCACAAAGGAGAAGGTTATGCAAAGAATTACTAGTAAGGATAATGATTTTATAAAACATATTAAGAAATTAAAAGATAAGAAATATCGTGATATAAGTAATGAATATGTTATTGAAGGTGTTAAATTGGTAGCAGAGGCTATACAAGAAAATGCTAAAATTAAACATATTGTATTATGTGATGATTGCGAAAGAAGCGATTTTATTTCTAAAGATTTAATGTATGAAATTGCTAAATATGATTGTGTTTATGTTACAGATAATTTGTTTAAATATTTGTCAGAAGTGCAAAATCCACAGGGGATTTTAGCAGTTATTGAAAAAAATAATGAGAATAATGAGATTGATTATAGTCAAGATATTATTGTTGCTTTAGATGATTTGCAAGACCCCGGTAATTTAGGTACTATTCTAAGGACAGTGGATAGTATTGGTTTAACTCAAATATTAGTGTCTAAAGGTACTGCTGATTGTTATAATCCAAAGGTTGTAAGATCAACAATGGGTGCGATTTTTAGAATTAAACTTATAGAGTGTGAAGATTTAGTTAAAACTTTAAAAGAGATAAAAAGACACAAGTTCAAGGTTATTGTTTCTTCTTTACAAACAGATAATAGTATCTATGATGCTAATTATAGTAAAAAAGTATTAGTAATTGGTAATGAGGCTAATGGGGTGAAAGAGGATATCCAAAATTTAGCAGATGAAAAAGTGAAAATTCCTATGTTGGGTAAAACAGAGAGTTTAAATGCTTCTGTTGCTACTGGGATTATTTTGTATGAGTATGTGAGACAGAAACTTGATAAAAAATAAGATAAATATATAAATTTAATAAAACATAATATATTCAAAAAATTATTTATAATACTAATTATAAACAAGAAATAAGAAAAAGTTTGAAAAATAATTACAATTTTTTCGACTTTTTCGATCAGATTTGTGCCTTAAAAAGGAACGAATTTAAATATTAAAATAAAGAAGGTAATAGTATGAAACAAAATATCGTAATGATTGAACCCGAAATTCCACAGAATACTGGCAATATTGCTAGAACCTGTGCTATAACTGGAGCAAAATTGCATTTAGTTCATCCATTAGGTTTTAGAATAGATGAAAAGTCACTAAAAAGGGCTGGATTAGATTATTGGGATAAAATAGAAATTGAAGAACATAATTCGTTGGATGAATTTTTAAAAAAATATCCACCAGAAGAAAACAATATGTTTTTTGCAACAACAAAAGGAAAAACTAAATACACAGATATAGATTATTCAATGATGGAAGAAGTTTTTATTTTGTATGGGAAGGAAACGAAAGGATTGCCAGAGTGGTTACTGGAAAAATACTTAGATACAAAAACAATAAGAATACCAATGCTACCAACATTGAGGTCATTAAATTTATCTAATTCAGTTGCTATAATTACTTATGAAATATTAAGACAACATAACTTTGAAGATTTGCAGGAAATAAGTACATATTTTGATAAATAGAATGTGAAGTAATTTTAAAAATAATTAAGGAGAATGTTATGAAAAAACCAATAATAGGAATTGTAAATAAAAATGTATTAGATGCAGAAGGAAGAGAAGCTTTTTTTACAAATGTAAATATATGTGAAAAAGTAATAATTAATGGTGGAATACCTATAACGATAAATAATACTATGTTAAAAGAATATAATGAAAAAATAGAAAATATTATTGTACATAATATTCATAATGAAACAAAACAACAATTACAATTATGCGATGGAATTATATTACAAGGTGGAATTAATTATGCTACATATGAGGTGAATATTGCAAAATATTTAATCGAGAAAGATATACCAGTGCTAGGAATTTGTGCTGGAATGAATTGCTTGATAAAAGCAGGGGGAGGAGAGTTTAGAAGAGATACCAATAGGGATATTCATAACAATAAATATGATAATTTAAAAGCTCATAAAGTTTCAATAAATCAAGAATCATTATTATATGAAATATTAAAAGAAAAGGATTTATATGTAAATAGTGTACATACAAGAACATCGATAAATACAGGAATATATGAACCTGTTGCATATTCTCAAGATGGTTTAGTAGAAGCAGTAGAGCTAAAAAATAAAAAATTTAATTTAGGAGTACAATGGCATCCAGAACAATTTAATAAAGAAGATGTTAATAATAATATTTTTAAAATATTTATAGGGAGATGTAATAAATGAATATGGAGAATAATACTAAAAAAATATGTATTAGAACAATAAATGACTTTGAAAGTATAGATTATGACAAATTAATGTATCCAGTAATAAGATATGGAGAAGAAAAATTAAAAAATAATATGTATGATGACTGGGACGAATATAAACATACAAGAAAAATGATAAATCAATTACAGCAAAACTTAAAAGAAAGAGAGGATTTAAAAATTAATATATATTTTTTGGAAGAAGATAATTTAGTAATAGGCATTTGTTTTTTTATACAGGGAAAAAGTTATATGAAAAAGTTTTTAGAAAAAATTGAACATAGTTATTATACGAGAATAGATAATTGTGCCCAACTGACTTGTTTTCATATTTTAAAAGAATATAGAGGTATTGGTACAAAATGGCTTAAAAATATTATATTTCCAGATTTAATAAAAAATAATATAAAAGAAGTATATGTTAAGTCAAGCCATAATAAAGCTTTAAATTTTTATCAAAAATTAGGACAAAAAGTTGGTCAATATATTGGCATTAGTGATAATGAATTATATCAAAGACTAGGATATATATATAGAATAAATATAAATAATTAAATTTATTATAAGGGTGATAAAGTACATTTATATTAAATAGATAAAATAAGATTATAATTTATAACTACAGAAGTTATAGAAGCAATAATCTTATTTTATCTATTTTTTTGAACTAATAACATCAATCTTCGACAAAAAGAGCAAAAAGTTCAACAAAATAACCAAAAAAACTTGAAAAAATTTCCAATTTATGTTTTAATATAACAAAGAATTCTTTTTATAAAAACGAAATATTCATTCAAAATATTAAATTTAAAAATCAATTTTAATTTAGTTCTAGTATCAAATCTAGTAAAAATTCAAGAAACAAAAAAGAAAAACAAGGAAGGAGCATTATTTTATTTAAAATGAACTTTGAAATAAACATTGACACAAGAGTAACAATAAACTATAATTTAAGGAGGGATGTATTTGAAAGTTTTTAAATATAGTCAATACATAAAATACATCCATATATTAAGACTTAATGCTGTATTAGAGTTAGCAGAAGAGGAAACAGAATACAAATTAAAGCAAAAGAATAAAGAAAATGGAGAAAAAACGCACGATAAACTTGTAAAAAGTATATTAAAAGATGAAAAAGAATTAAGCAAATTCATTAGTCAATTTATTAATAATGAAATAAAAATTAATTCAGAAAATTTAATAAAATTTACTAATAGCTATATCACAAAGAAATATAGAGCAAAAGAATCAGACCTAGTATATATGTTAAAAAACAAAGAAATATTTTTTCTAATAGAGCATCAATCAAATATTGATAGCACTATGCCATATAGAATGTTAAACTATTGTATTGATATTATAAACGAATGGTGTCAAAGTAAAAAAATGAAAAAAGTAAAAAGATATCCAATTGTAGTCCCTATTATCATTTATACAGGAGATAGAAAATGGACAGTACCAAAAAATTTCAAGGAAAAACAAGTCAGTACATGCATATTTGAGAACTATAAAATAGATTTACAATACAATTTGGTAGATATTAACCGAATTTCAGACGAATCTTTGATGCAAAAACATACAATGTTTGGATATGGAATGTTAATTGAAAAAGCAAAAGATAAAAAAGATTTAATAAAAAAATTAAATCTTATAATAAAAAATTGTAATGATGAAAGGCAGTTAGAAAAACTAAAAGATATTATTTTATATGCCTTAGATAATTCTATTTGTAATATAGAACAGGAAGATTTAATAGAAAAAATTGATGAAAAGGTAGGTGATAAAGATATGAGTACATTAATAGAAAGACTAACAGCTGAAAACAGAAGAATATTAAATCAAGGTATAGCACAAGGAACAGAAGCAGGAATTAAAACAGGGATAAAAACAGGTATGAAAACAGGAATTAAAACAGGTATGAATAATGGAATAAAAAAACAAAAAACGGAAGTTGTAAAAAGAATGTTGGCTATGAATTTTGAAGAAAATATAATTTTAGAAGTTAGTGGAGTAACAAAAAAAGAACTAGAAGAGATAAAAAAAGAAAAATAAAATTATAATATATAAATAGTAACTATTTATATTTACTCGTCCCCAAGAGTTTACATTTCAATATTTTTTAGTTATCCCTATTTAAGAAAATGTATCTCGATATCGCTCAAACATTTTCTAAAACGGTCCCCACAATTTCACTTCAAAATATTGAAATATAAACTCTTTAGTGCTATTTAAAATTACTAGATTTGAATAGTTACTATAAATAATAAACAATTAATAAATAGAGTTAAGATTTTTTAACTAATAGAGTTATAAAAATGAAGTGAACCCAAATTATTATACAAAAAAGTTTAATAAGGAGGGTTCATTTTT
>CANPDB010000045.1 GCA_947572725.1 uncultured Clostridium sp.
ATTTTTCCGTTAATGTTTAGAAATTTTTGGGACATTTTCAAAAGTTATTGACATAGTTTTTATACATTTTTTTATTAAGTTAAGATATCTTCATATGTTGTAATCAACTTAGCTCCCTGCTTTATTAAATCATTAGTTCCAACAGAATTAACAGAATTAATATTACCGAGGAACAACATAAACATCTCTTCCCTGTTCTAAAGCAAAATCCACAGTAATTAAAGTACCACTCTTTTCCTTAGCTTCTATAACAACGACAGCTTTGCTTAATCCACTAATTATTCTATTTCTCGCTGGAAAATTCATCTTCTCAGGCTTTGTACCTAATGGATATTCTGACAAAATTGCACCTCCTGAATTAATTATATTTTCTTCTAAATTTTTATTTTCTTTTGGATAAATTGTATCTAAGCCATTACCTATTACAGCAATTGTCTTTCCATTTGCACAAACAGCTCCTATATGTGAATAACTATCTATTCCTTTTGCCAATCCACTTACGATATTAATTCCTTTTTTTGCTAAATTATATGAAAAGTATTTTGATGCTTTTTTTCCATATTCACTTGCTTCTCTACAACCAATAATTGCTATAGAATTGTTATTTAGTATATCCTTATTTCCCTTTATATATAAACTAATCGGTGGACTATATATTTCTTTTAACATTTGTGGATATTCTTTATCTTGAATATTGACTATATCTATATTATTTTTTTGCATATAATTTATATGTATTTCTAAAGAATTTTTAATATTTTGATTTAATATATTTTGAGCTAATTCTTCTCCTATTCCATTTGTCTTTAGTAATTCTTCTTTTTTTAAATTGTATATCTTTTCTGGCGTTTTATATTTTTCCAGCAACTTCTGTTTCCTTATACTTCCAACCCCTTTAATTAATGAATACCATATCCAATATTTTTGTTTTTCTATATCTTGCATTTTCTACTCCTCCTTATTTGTTTTTTATTTAATTTTTTTGACATTTTAAATTATTTTTATGCGACATTTATTGCTTACCTTCCACTTTTATTTATACAACAAAAAAGAAGATAGTATTATATTGTAACTTTCCCCTATCTTCTTTTTATACTACTAATTTCTAAATCTTATGTTTTTAATATTTATTGATTAAAACTATTATTTTTATACTTAGTTTTAAAACTTTGTATTTTTATTATTTTGTTCTTTGGCTGCTTTTATTACATTATTCATCAACATAGCTATTGTCATCGGGCCTACTCCCCCCGGAACTGGCGTTATATGACTCGCTATAGGCTCTATATTCTCAAAATCTACGTCACCTACTAGTTTTCCTTCTTCATTTCTATTAATACCTACATCTATTACAACTGCTCCTTCTTTTACCATATCCTTCGTAATAAATTTTGGTTTTCCAATTGCTGCTATTAATATATCTGCCCTTTTTGTATGCTCTTTTAAATTTTTTGTTTTTGAATGACATACAGTAACAGTTGCATTTTTATTTAGGCAACATTGAATTAAAGGCTTTCCAACAATATTACTTCTTCCTACAATTACAACATCTTTCCCTGTTAAGTCTATATTGTATTCTTCAAACATTTTTATTACTCCATATGGTGTACATGATATGAATGTATCTTCTCCTATTGATAATTTTCCTACACTTGATGGTGTAAATCCATCTACATCTTTTCTATATGATATTGCTTTAAATGCTTGATTTATATTTAAATGTCCTGGTATTGGGCTTTGTAATAAGATTCCATTTATACTTTTATCTTCATTTAATTTTTCAATTAATTCAATTAATTCCTCTTGTTTTATATTATCTTCTAAAAGATATTCTTCATACTCAATTCCTATTTCCTCGCAAGCTCTACTCTTATTTCTTACATATACCTTTGATGCAGGATTATCTCCTACCATAATTACTGCAAGTTTTGGAATAATTTTATTTGTACGTAATTTGTCACAATCTATTTTTAACTCTTCTCTTATTTTCTTTGCTAATGCTTTACCATCAATTAATACTGCCATTTATATTTTCCTCTCTTTATATATTTATTTTTGTATTTTAATTATCTCTTATCTTAGCACAAAAAAAAAGAAATATCAATTGTTTTGATATTTCTTTTTTAGATTATGTTATAGTTGGTTTCTGTTCAGACTAATTAACTTAAAATAGCGCGAAGAAGTTTATATATTCAATTTTTTTAGGAGGATACGAGTAGGAATTACTTGGGGGAGCCTAAAAAAATTAATATATACACTTCTGGGAGCGAGTACACAATATTAAGTCTGAACTGTAACTATAGTTGTAGTCCATTTTGCAATAAATCTTCCAATATTTCTTGATTTGTCAATTTTTTATTCTTATTAGAAGTAATAACAAAAATAATATTATCATCACTCATAACTTGACTGTAAGTTTGGTATGCATCTAATTGCTCAAATGGATATTCCACTACTTCACCTGTAACACTATCAACCTCATAATACATATTAGATATTGTTATTACTAGATGTTTACCTGAATTAATAAATTTTTCTAAACTTTTATCATTATCATTTTGTTCATTTTTATTTTTTATAGTTAAATATCCCTTTTCATTAATTTCATATTCTGACTTTGTATTACCTTTTATTAATTCTAAAAATTTGCTTCTGCTTTGTTTATCTATCCATACTCCATTTTCTGTTGGGTGATTTTCCTGTAATATTGAATCTACCTCATCTATTTTTGGAGCTTGACCTTTTATAATTCCTGCAAAAGCTACTTTATATTGTACATTTGCTTTTATGCTTAAGACTTTTCGTCCATCATATTCAGTATTTACTTCATATAAATTACTATCAGCTGTTAATCCAGTTTCATTTTTTAATTCATCAATAGATGCACTTTCTTGATATTGAATTTCGTTTTTGTCTATTTCAGTATATGGATTTTCCCAATTTTCATTTTGTTCATTTTCTGTTTTATTTCTTGCATTTGTACTAAGTATTACTACAAATGCAACTATAATTAAGATTATTATTGCAATGACAACTCCTAAAATAATTTTCTTTTTTTCTTTTTTCATATTATGTTTTGTCCCTTCTTTATAGATAAACCATTCTTATAAAAGAATGGTTTATCTTATATTTTAATTAATTCCTCTTAACATAGATAATGTCGCACTAATGTATTTATTTTGTATATTGTATCTTGTTACATCTGATGGATTATTAATATTACTTGGTAATTCGATTAATGCTGCTCTAGCTGCTCTGCTAGTTGATCCTAAAGAAGTTCTAGCCCAATTTATTAAATATCCGCTTCCATAACTTGAAGTATAAGCATTTTGTGGGAATTGTTGTTTATAATAATTTGAAATACCTGCATCTCCTATTAATTGTTGTGTCCAACCGTGTAAATCTACTAATAATGTTTGACCATTTTTTGATTTATGTGATAATAAGAAATCACGTAAGTATCTTGCTTCATATGCTTGGAAAGCTTGTGTTCCTGTATAATTTCTATTATTTGATTGATATTTAAATCCTGCTGACCAGCAACGGTTTAAATCAATTCCTTTATTTCCTGGTGCATTACTAAATAATGTTGTTCTTCCTGGTCCATTATTTGTCCAACCTGCTCTTCTTCCATCTGGGTTAACCTCTGGAAAAATGTAAATTGTCCATTTGCTTGCTAAATTATAATCATTACTTGCCTTTAATGTTTCCCAGAATTTATTTGCAATAACTGTTAATTCTGTTCCATCTTTAGCCCATTTATCTTCAAATCCATGAACACTAAATGTTGCAAAAAATACATTTGGCCCACTTCCATATTTATAATATGTAAGGTTTGAACCCCTGCTATCTCCTTTTGCTTTTAATCCTGATATTCCATATGTTCCAGTTGATATTTCTATTTTATTTCTTACATTAATTGTTTTAACTGATTGACTTAATAATTTTCCATCACTTGAAATAGCTTGTATTGCTACTGTGTGATTTCCTAATGAATATTTTGAAAAGTCAACATTTACTGCAAATCTTGGAGCTGGATTTAATTCTTCTCCTCCATATCCTTTAACTGTGTTATATACATTTTGGTCTCTACTTCTTTGGAAATTTGTTGCTACTACTTTATTATCAATCAATAATTGTAATCTTGTATTTTTTACATTTGTCATACACCATCCTGTTACACTATGTACTTGATTTGTTACACTACCTGATAAATCTAAGTTTACAATTGTTTTTTGCTCTGTAATTTTATTTACTACTTTAATTTGAATTGCTTCAACTCTTTTGCATGAACCTACTGTTCCTGACATTTCTCCATCATATGCCCATCCTTGCCATCCATAGTCTTGTACATGAGCTCTATACATAACAGAATATTGATTTGTATTTTCTAATTTTATTTTTATAGCTTCTAACCTCTTATTTTGTCCTGTTATTCCAACAGCTTGGTCATTTCCTACCCAATTGCTCCATCCTTTATCTTGTATGTGTGCTTGATATTTTAATGTTACACCATTAGGTAAATTATAAGCTTTTATCTTCATTGCTTCAATTCTTTTACATTGTCCAGTAGTACCAGAAGATGCTCCATCTGATACATATCCTTGCCATCCTATCATTTGTACATGTGACCTATAACTAATATGTATACTTTTGTCTATATTTATATTCTTTGCATATGTTGCTAAAACTGTTTTTCCATCTGATGTTACCAATTGTATAGCTAATTTGTGTGCTCCTGCTGTTAAGTTAGATGTTCCAATTGCAAAGTAAAATCCTGGTGTAGCATTTTCAACATCACTTCCATAACTAATCTTTTCTGCTAAATCAGTTCTTTTTCTGTATTGAACATTTGCTTGTGCAGTAACGTCTTTATCATCTAATAAAACTTTTAATTTTGTACCTGCTACATTTGACATTTTCCAACCAGAAACAGCTATTGTATTGTAAAAAGCTTGGTTTAGGTTTGTTTCTACATTAATAGCACCTTTATTTTGCTTTTTAACAATTCTAATTTGTATAGCTTCTAATCTTAAACACTTTCCTTGTGTTCCTGCCATTGCTCCATCTTGTTTCCACGCTTGCCATCCTACGTTTTGTACGTGTACTCTATATTCTATTGAATAATTTGGCATATTTACTAATTTTAATTTAATACCTTCTAGTCGTAAACATTTTCCTTGTGTTCCTGCCATTGCTCCATCTTGTTTCCATCCTTGCCATCCTATATTTTGTACATGTACTTGATATTGGATACTTGCTCCTTTTGGTAAATTAGTTCCTTTTATTTTTATTCCTTCTAGTCTTTTACATAACCCTTGTGTTCCAGAAACTTCTCCATTCTTTTTGCTAAAGTCTTTTTCCCATCCTATGTCTTGTACATGTGTATTGTAAGCTACTCCTATTTCGCTTCCTGAATTTGCTTTTACTATTGAAAAGCTTGCTAAAATTAGCATAATTGCTATGATGCTAATTGTGATTTTTTTGATGTTTGACATCTTTATTCCCCTTTTCTTATTAATTTTTCTTCCACCTTTTATTTTATATCTTTGAAATTTCATTGTCAATACATATTTTTTGTAAAAATCTGTTTAAACCAATTTTTAATTTTCATAAAAATTGACTCTCTATACTTTGTTATAGCATTGGAGTTTTCTACTGTTTCTATTTTAGATACTTTATTTTTAAATATATTATCTGGATTGTATTTTTCTCTAATTTTTGTTTCTTCTTGTATTAATTCATAGCTTTCCATTTTAATTATTTGCTCTTGTTCTTCTTTGGAAGCAATAAAATCTCTATATATAATTGATAAAAGAATTTTAGTTTCTTCTAACATTTCTTGGTTTTGAATATCGTCTATATGTTCTACTATATATTCATAGTTATTATCCATATTTTCTTCAATAAAATTTATGAACGATTTAGGGATTTTTCTATATTCATTTTTAGGAAAGAACTTAATTATTTCACTAAGTTCTTTAAATGCTTTATGATAAATATTGTATTTTTCTTTTACCATATCTTACCTCTTATCTATTAATACCTTTCATTAAATTTTTAACTGATGTTTTAATATCTCTTAAAACATCCATAATTGTTTTCTTTTGAACTGCAGTTATTCCAGATGTAATTTGTTTTATTGAGGACATTTGAATTTTTGGTCTATTAAATTCATTAAGTTCACTTTCAAATATTTCTTCCACAATATCTTCTGAAAGTGTTTCTGAAGTTTTTTCATAATTTTGAATTTTCATTTCTTTAAACTTAGAATTGCATCCTTCAGAAAATCTTAACATAGAAATACTTTTAGCTGTATCACTCTTTAAGTATTTAGCATCTAAACTCCACCTATTTTCGTTTTTCTTTCCAAACCTTGCTCTATCTAGTGCATCTGCGTCTTTTAAAATTTCACTTATTTTTACTAAAGATGTGAACTTATCATTATCAATGTTATATTTGTAAGATAAATCCATAAGCTTTTCTCTATCTGTAGCACCTTTTTCTTGTTCTTTATGTTCATGATATTCAATTGCAGCCTGAATCATAGAAATATTTTCTGCGGTTATACCAAATGGATTATTTGGATTATTTTCAAAATATTTTTTTACTTGCATAGCACTTGCTATAGCATGATTATCATCTTCTCCTTCTGAGCCTTCTCTTCCAGAATCGTGAAAAGCTGCAGAAATTAGCAGTATTTTAGTTTCTTCAGGACTGAAATTCTCATTTTTAGCTAGAATGCCTGAAAACATTATAACCTTTTGAATATGACTTAAAGAATGATCTTTATTCATATCATAATATGGAGTTTTAGATATATTTCTTATAACAGCATAAATGTTGTCTTTTTCATCATTTGACAAATTAAATAAATTTCTTTCATGTTCTATTAAAAAGTCTTCATATGGTTTTAAGTGTTCCCTTGTAGAATCAATATCTAATTCTTTTTGAGCATCATCTCTATCATAACTAAAAGCATAATATTTATCTATTTCATCCTTGTAAATTTTGCTTACATTTTCAACTAAAAATTCATATTGTTCTGGATTTTTTACCTTTAATTGACTTAGTCTTGCATTTATTGTACCAACTAATTCTATGTGTTCACCTTCTGTAAAATATTTTTCTTTTAATCCTTTTGAAGTTAAAATTCCCTCTCTATTATTATTAAATTTTACTATTAATTGTTTTATTATGCTTTCATCTGTTTCGCCTTGGGAGCGTTCTTTATTTTCAAGAAGCTTATCTTTTAATTCTTGAATCTTAGCTTCTTCTCTTTGAGCACATTTTTCTCTTGGTATTATTAAAATCGGCCATCCTGTTTGGCTAGCAACAAATTGAGAAGTTTTAAAATATGGATCTTGTTCTATATCCATATCATTAGTATCTTGAATATAAACAATATATTCTGAAGATTTTCTTTCAAAAAGTCCTGTTTCATTATTATAAATACTTCTGGATGTATCTGTCTCATTATTTGTACCTCTTGAATTATTTATTTGCTCTTGTGGTATTCTTAAAACTACTCCATTGCCATAATTGCTTTTAACTCCTAAATTTGATAATGCAATATTGGCTTCTTTTGATTTTATATTTGTAGTAGATGCCATACGAAGTTCTCCATCTTTACAAGATGTTGATGCTATAAAACAAGTATCTTCTTTATCATTACTTACAGTTCGTATATAATCTTGACCAATCGTGCATTGGCACAGTCCTTTTACTCCTTCTTGTGTAGCATTCCAAAAGTTTTGCTTATTTCCTGGTGATACATTTTGTTCTCCTCTTATTAAAAGCATAAAATCTCCAGATGCCTCATATACTGGTATACTTTTTCCGTTATATGATGTGTTTTCTCTTCTATTAGTTTCTACACCTAATGTTCTATCATATTGTCTTGCATATAAATCTAAAAAGCTTTTTTCAAGATCAACTTCATAAAAAACTGATACTTCTTTACTTATTTCTAATAATTCTTGTTTATTCTCATAATAGTAATTTTTATAATATTCAGATTCTTCTTCATAACTTTCAAAATTCTTTAAGGTGGTAAGTTCTTTAATTATTTGGAGTTTTCGATAAATTTTATCCTCATCTTCATTTTGTATATTTAATTTATCAGTGTCTATACCATATTTTTTTATTAAATCTTTTGCTACATCATACGAAATTCCAAATGTTGCACTTAATATATTATATGGATCAATCTCACAATCAAAAATTTCTCCGTACTCTTCATCTTCAAAGTAACCTCTTTCCATTGAATTAAAACGTTCTTCTCTTCGATTAATTTCTTCCTTTACTAGACTTTCACCATTAATGCCAAATTCGTCTATTATATGTTCTTTTTCTTCTCTTTCTAAATTCATAATATATTGCAATTTTGCTTGCCAACTTTGAGAATCTTTTCCTATATATATTAATAATTCCCTTGAATTTGTATAGTCTAATATCGATTTTAGTTTTCTTTCTGTCTCTTCAACTGATACTACTTCTAGTAACTGTTCAAATGAAAATGCTTCTTTAGCAATTGAATTGTTAAATATTGAAGAATTCATTTGCTCTAATAAAGCAACATTCATATAAAGTATTTCTCCGTTTTCGTCCATCAATCCGAGTGCGATATCTAGAACTATTTAATAATTCTACTAATGCTTTTTTATCAATTCCATTTATATAGTTTCCAAACTTGTTTTCAAGTACTTCTTTAAATATTTCTAGATTTTTAGAATCCTTAACTACTTCGTCATGCAAATTACCCCATATTTCAATTTGTAGTTTTGGACTACTTTTAGTAATTTTAAATATATTACTTAGTTCTTCGTGAGTGAGATCTTTTAATTTGTCTTGTTTACATTCATATTCTTCTATTAATTCTATAAAATTTTCTAATGTTTTTTTCTCCTCATTCGAAATATTAAATTTATCTATATTATAATATCCTATATACATTTTATTTCCTTTACTAAATTACCTTTTTTATTAAATTTTTGTATATCTATATTTTGTATATTACTTTTTATCGATGTTAATATTGTGACTTCTACATTTTTATTTTTCTTTGCCAACATCTTTAAAATACTGTCATCTATATAATTATCTATAATGGTAATCTTTCTGTTCGCTTTCTTTATTATATCAATTATTAAACTATATGCATCATATATTTGTCCTTCAAAAAATATTTTTTGTTTTATATTTTCTTCTTGCTGTAATTGGTCAAATACTATATCAAATTTTTTGTCATATTCTAGTAATTTATATTCCATATTAGTCAATCTCTCAAATACTTGTCCATTTAATGCTATAAACTTTCTCATTTCTATAAATGAATTGATTATATTTAAGCTAACTTTTACTGCTATATCATTCTTTAAAACACCTGCCAACATAGCAATTCCTTGCTCTGTAAAAACATATGGCAAATACTTTTTATTTCTAAATTTATTATCCCTTATTTTTGAGGCGGTCGCAATTTGCGACCACATAGCTTCTACCTCATTTTCTGTAAGTTGAAAGCAAAAATTCTCTGGAAATCTTAATTTATTTCTACTTACAGCTTCATTTATTCTTTTGGTTGTATAATGATACAGTCTTGCAACATCACTATCTATCATCACTTGTTTTCCTCTTATTGTATATATAAGATTTTTTATTTCTTCTTTTGATATTTCATATTGAATTTCTAAATCTTTTACTTCGTTTTCCATATTTTCACTTCCTTTTAAACTATATATAGTTTAAAACATTTATTTGTTTTTATAATATTTACTAATATTCTTTTAAATCATATTTTATTAATTTCTCTCCATCATATTCAAATTTCACTGTAAAAAACTTATTATCTTTTTGGAGTTTTTCAACAAATATTTTATCGCCTTCCCATGTATTTAACTCTGTGACTTTATCTTTTGAAATCCATCGTAAATCTCCCTCATTGCATTCTATTAATTCTCCTGTAAAATCATTTGAAGTAAATACATACATATATTCTGTTTCCCAATTCGTAGATACATAAGTTACAATACATCTTAATTTATATGTATTTAGTGTAAGTCCTGTTTCTTCTTTTACTTCTCTTGTAATGCATTCTTCTGGACTTTCTCCTTCCTCAAATTTCCCTCCTATTCCTAACCATTTGTCTTTATTTATGTCATTTTTCTTTTTTGTTCTGTGTAACATTAGGTATTTACCGTCTTTTTCTATATAACATAGTGTTGAAAGTATCATATTTTTCCCTCTTTATTTCAAATTAAATTTATTTTTCATATCTTTAGTCGCAGTTCTTTTACTTTTTCTATTTTTCTATATCTCCTTTGTTATATACATTTCTGGTAATAATTCTTTCAATTTGCATACTTTATTCTCTGATACCATAACTTCTGTTTCAAGATTTGAATTATTTACCATACGAATAAGTTCTCTACATCTTCCACATGGTGCATATATTTTTCCTTTTGCTGAATATGCTACTATTTTTTTAATTTTGCTTTCATTATTTTTTAGCATTTCTGCTATTGCTGCATATTCTGCACAATTTCCTAATGCACAATTGGAATCTATACATATACCTGTATAAATATTTCCTTTATCTGTCATTAAGGCACAACCTACATGCCCATATGAAGCATATTGGCTTAATATCTTTTTCTCTGCTATTTTTTTTGCTTCATCTATCAATTTTTTAAAATCTTTATCCATGATTTTTCTCCCCTTTTAAACAACTATATTATTACTTTCGTTTATTTTTAATGACACAAATTCTGTTTATTATATTGCTCTTGCTTATTTCTCTTTCAAACTATAATCTACATTTAATATATTTTCTTGTTCATCAACTACAATATTCATGCTAAAATTGTATCTATCATCTATTAATCCCTTTATAAAAAATCTATCTAAAATCATAATATTGGATAATATCTTTTGTTTTTGTAATAACTCTTTTCTATCTATCCACTCAGAAGTATTTTCTTCAAATTCCTGTGGTTCTCCTTCGTATTCATTTGATAGAAAAATATCAAATATAAATTTTCTATTTGGATATTCTATTGTCATAATTCCTTTATGTTGCAATTTCTTTATATTTATTCCAGTTTCTTCTTTCATTTCTCTTATAGCTGATTCTTTTGGACTTTCTGCATATTCAATTTTTCCACCTGGTATGTCATAATATCCTTCTTTTTCATTTCCTTTTTTATATTTTATAGCTACTACTTTATTATCTTTTATTAAGTAGCATCTTACTGCTTTTCTTGTTGGCTTGTCCATAAAAGAACCTCCTATTCATTTAAATATATAATAATCTCTATATTTATTTTAATTAACTTTATATATGCATTCTATTTTGTCTTTTAATATTTCTGCTAATTTTTTATGACTTTCTTTTGTTAAGTGAACTCCATCAATCCCTGTTTCTAATCCTTGATTACTTAAAAATTCACAATTATATATTTCAGCAATATTTTTATAAATATCATTTAATTCTTTTGACTTTTGCATTGCACCCATATATTTGTCATTTTTTTTACAATATTCTCGATATTCATTTATTATTGGTGGTGTTACTATTAATAATTTAGGATAACTATTTTTTAATTGGGATTTTCTATTTAGTATTGTTTTTACAAAATATGTTTCTAACATTTCTCCAATATCTTTAGCACTCCTATTATATGTGAATTTTAATTCATTTGTCCCAAGCATTAATATAACTAAATCAATTGGGTCATGTGTATCTAAACAAGGTATTAGATATTCATATCCATTTTTACCTTCTTTCCCTGGTCTTGTGTCATTTGAAATAAGAGTTCTGCTATTTACCTTCTTCTATTATTTCAAAATTTTCTCCTAAATAATTTGCTAAAATCTTTGTCCATCTTTTATCATTTCCATATCTTTGATGGTCACTTCCAGAAATATATCCCCAAGTGTTTGAATCACCATAACATAAAATTCTAATTTGATTCATCTTTTTCTTCTCCTTAACTAATTTACTTAAAATATTTCATTTATAAATTCAATAGTTTTATTATGTTTTTATCTTTATACCTCTTTTATTTTTCCATCTACCATAAATTTGTTTCCCGTAATGTGATAAATATTAGGTATATTGTTTCGTAATATCACGTTGTTGTCTGAATATTTATCTTCATCAATATCACAAGCAACTACTTTTCCAATTATAATATTATGGTTTCCTGTTTCTATTTCATTTTCAAAAATACAGTCAATATTTACAATACATTCTTCTATTCTTTTACATTTCAAGTTTTTAGAATTATATGATGTTAGATTAGTAAATTCAAATTCACTTATATTTTTGTCTATTTTTTCTCCTGCCTTATATAGTTTGTCAAGCATATTTTCTTTGGGAATTCCTATTGTAAATTGCATTGTCTCTTTTATATTTGTATAAGTATCTGTTTTTGGTGAAATTGCTATTGCTACCATATTATCTGGCTTTGTAGAACAATTCATAAACATTGCAAAAGGTGCTACATTTTCTATGTTATCTTTACTTATTGTAGATACTAATATCACTGGTGATGCTTGAGTTACATATACTACTTTTTCAATTTTATCTAATATTTCTAGTTTTTTTGACATTAAAATTCATTCCTTTTTCATTTTAAATATTTACTAACACTAATACTTTTTTCTTTTGAATTTATTTTTACTTCTGCACCAATAGGAATAATGCTATTTCCGTGCACATGTCCAAAATCATTAGTTTTTACTATTGGTACATTAGAATTTACTTTTCTTAATTCATCTACAACACTATATTTATTTTTTTCTATATGTTGAAGTTGATATATATAACCAAAAACAACTGCATTAGTAAAAGCATTTATTCCTCATATCTGGTAATATTTTTTCTATTTCACTTTTTCTTACTTAATTTTTACATCTTTATATCCATTTTAAATATAATTTACTCTTTTATCTTATATTACTTCAATATTCTCTCTATTATTTCAACTTCACAATTTGTAGCATCTAATTTTATTTTTGCACCAACTGGAATAACTACATTTTCGCAATTATGTCCAAAATCATTACATTTTAGTATTGGAAATTCATATTCTTGTAAATTGTTCATTATTACATCTTCAAACTTTGCTATTTCTGTATCTTTTTCATAATATCCTATCCATAAGCCTTTTATTTTTTCAAATACTTTATGTTGTTTTAGTAAATTTATTTTGCTATCTACCTCATCTAATGGAGATTCATCTGCATACTCTTCTAAAAATAATATTTTATTATTAAAATTTGGACAGTATTCTGTTTTTAATAATTTAACAAGAGTTGATAAATTCCCACCAACTAGAACTCCTTCCACTATTCCATCTCTTAAACAACTCCATTTTGTAAAATGTTCTACTTTTCCATTTTTTTCATCTATTAGTCTTAATTTAAAATCATTAACTTCTTTTTCTGATACTTTTCTTCCTAATCCCCAAATAATATCGTTTTGATGATATGTTATAATTCCTGTTTTTGCATAAATAGCATTTAGTATCGCTGTCGAATCACTAATTCCCATTATTATTTTAGGATTATTCTTTATTACTTCATAATCTATGTATGGAAGAATTGAATTTGAATTTTGTCCACCTTGTGAGCATATTATTGCTTTTACTTCCTTATTTGCAAACATTTCATTTATATCTTCTACTTTTTCACTTACTGTAGATGAATAGCCTAATGTATTTGCATATATATTTTTACTTAACTTAATTTTAAATCCCATATCTTTAAACACTTGCAGTCCTCTATTAAATTGTTCCTTTAACTCTTGTGTTATTGGTGCTGATGGCGATATAATCCCTATTGTGTCTCCTATATTTAATTTATTTGATAACATATACATTTCCTTTCTTTTTACTACTTTTCTAGTAATTGTTTTTGTACCTTTTTAGAAAAACTTTTTATTACTTCATCGTAAGAATGGTCTATCATTTCAAAAATCAACTCATCACTAATGTTTTATTTATATAAACTGTATTTCTGTAAATTGCTTGAACTGTTGGGCAATGATAACCTCTAATTACTACATCTTCATACTGTTTTCTATATAATTCTGCTAATAATGGATCACATTTTAATGTTATTTTATAATCATTCTCTAGTGGATATAGTTCTGCAAAAATTTTGTTATTCACTTTAAAGCATATTGGAGTATCTCCAAATGGATAATCAATATATGCTTTATTCTTTTTTTGACAATATTCTATTATTTCATTTACTAATATCTTTTATTCTTCTATATCCTCTTTCCAATCTTTATTAAACATAGCAATTCCGTCTATATTAAATCCAAATTTTTTGTAATATTCTTCTTTGTCTAATTCTGTTGTCAAAACTCTTCTTCCAAATCCATCAAATTTTTTCATAAAGTCATTCATCATTATTTTTCCTAATCCTATTTTTTGATAATCTGTTTTTACAAGTAAATATGTAATAAAAACATTTATATAACCATCAGTAATTGCAGATATTAATCCTACTAAATTTTTGTCATCCCATACTGTCATTACATATTCACTATTTTTTATAGCATTATATAGTCTGTTTGGGTATTCTGCTGTTTTCCATCCAACAGATTCGAATAATTTTATCAATTGATTTTTATCTATGTCATTTTCATATTTATATATGAGTTCATCATTATTATTTTTCATTTATTATTTCTCCCTACCAAATTTTAATGATTCCTGCACATTCAGAATATTTTATAAATTCACTTTTAGGAAACTCTTCTTTTATTTCATCATAAACAAAATATATTTCTTCATTATCCCAATGTTCTCTATATTTTTCCTTACATTTTTCTAAATCATTCCTTGTTTCAAATGCAACATCTCCAATATAAATTATAGATTTTTCACGAAGTAATTTGATAAGTTCTTTTATAAAATTAACTTTATCCTTATCAGTTAAATGATGTAACGAATATGTTGCGATAATTGCATCATATTTTTGTTTTTTTAATTCTTCTACTAATCCTTTTGAAATATCTCCTTTAAATAATTTGCTATTTGGCATTTTATTTTTTGCTAATTCTACCATTTTATCCGAAAAGTCTTGTCCGTATATATTACATCCTTTTTCATATAATTTTGTAGTTAATGTTCCTGTTCCAAAACCAATATCTAAAATATTTTTTGAAGAATTTTCTAATATGCAATTATATATTTCATTTAAGATATTTTTATATCCTGCAAATGGGTATGTTTTATCATTATCTGATATTTCAACTGTTTTATCATAATTATCTGCCCATAAATCAAAACCTTTATTATTAAGCACTTTACTCCTCCTACTTTTTTTATATTAATTAATAATTATACTATCAAAGAATCTTTCTTGAAATTCTGTTAGAACTCTAATCTCATTATTAGTATATTTTTTATCTTCTGGCACTAAAACTAATTTATCATCATTATCATTTAATCTATGTATTATTGCTATACATTTTCCTGTAAAGCTTTCTATTGGTTCAAAAACTCCTAATATATAACAGTCTAGTTCCTCTCCATCTCCACTTATTGTATTTGGTATATATCCAATATATAAATCCATGTTTTGAATGTTTAGAACCCATTTGTCTATCTATTTTTGCTGTAATCGTTTTTCCTATATATGGCTTTGTATCAATATTATTAGTATTTTTCAAATATAGAGTATATTCACTTGAATCAAATTCATTTCTATGTCCTTTATCTATTGCTTCAGCAAATCCTAATTTAAAATATATATGTTTTGCTACTTCATTATCATCTTCTACACCTATTGTAAATTCTGTATATCC
>CANPDB010000046.1 GCA_947572725.1 uncultured Clostridium sp.
CTGGACTTCCATCTTCTTTATATATTCCTATTACTGCTCCTGCTACTGGTATTTCTGTTCCTGTTCTGTGTTTTCTTATCTTTGTTGCTCCTGCTACTGACATTACTCTATCATTGTAGATAATTCCGTCTTTTCCTTTTCCTCCTGTTGCATCTGCTGTTTCATTTTCTATAAATGAGATTGTTCCGTCATTATTTACTGTAAATTTATACATTGTTGGATTTAATACATACCCTGCTGGGGCTGTTTCTTCTTTGTATTGGTATATTCCTACTGCTAATGATGGTATTCCTGCTTCTCCGTTTTCTCCTGTTGTTATTTTTATTGGATTTCCCTCACTATTTGTAACTGGACTTCCATCTTCTTTATATATTCCTATTATTGCTCCTGCTACTGGTGTTTCTGTTCCTGTTCTGTATTTCTTTATTTTCGTTGCCCCTTCTACTGACATTACTCTATTGTTAGTAATCTCAAATGTCAACTCTTCTCTTGTATTTATATCTACTGCTTTACCATCATTAGTCATTTTAAATGTATATACTTTTTTATTCAAAGTATACCCTTGTGGTGCTTTTGTTTCTTCTAATGTATATATTCCTTCCTGTAATCCTTCTATATTAAATATACCTTTTGAATCTGTTTCTCCTGTTCTTATAACTTCTCCTGCTTCATTCTTTACATTAAATTCTGCTCCTTTTAGAGGATTTCCATTTTCATCTACTTTTAATACTGGAACATTATAGTCCTTTATTTCTAAATCAAATTCCGTAAATTCAATCTCAGTTAATATACTACAATCATGATCCACATAAGATGAAATTAGCCCAAAGTCTTCTCCAACATGTTTAGAATAATCTAAGTCCATATTTAAGACTTCCTCATCGTTATCTATTACTGTTACATTTGTAGGTGTAGTTTTTATAATAAATTTATGCAATGTAGATGATTTTTTATTTACTGTTTTTATTGGATCTCCTGCATATGTTCTTACAGTTCCATAATTTGTATTTTCAAATGGAGTTATATCTATATCATCAATTCTATATAAATTAATAGTATTTTCTTGAACTAATAATATGTATCCTGACATTATTCCATTTTCTTGTTTTGCATTAAATATAAATCCTGCACCATCTAAAGTATGATAACTTGCCTTTGTCTCATCTAATATAAATGAAAATATCTTTTCTCCAGCATAAGAATAATCTTTATATAGGAAATCTTTATATGCTGGTATACCATATCCATAAAATTTAATAGAATCACCTATTGTAATATGTATTCCATTATGAGCTTGATCACTTTCAGTAGCTCTTGTATGCCATTCCCAATAATCATCATCATAATAGTATTTTTCTTCTTTGAAAGTTGGCAGTTCTTCATTTTCCTTAATTGACCATATATTTTCAAAGTTCCAACCTTCATAAGTAGCTTTATGTTTTAATTCCTCTAAGCTCTTTAATGTTCCCTCTCCTTCTTTTTCTTCTATTCCATCTATATTATAATAAGAATTTGCAATACTACCTGCATTAGTTCCTACTATTCCTCCTGTATTGATAGTAGTAGCACTTTTATTAATAGTATCAACTGAATATGTATAACTTATTTTTCCAATGTTTTTTTCTAGAACATTATTTGCACCTACAATTCCTCCCACTACCATGTTTGTTGCATTTACTTGCATATTTCCTTTACTATAAGAATGTGCAACTATGTTACTTGATATTCCTGCAATTCCTCCTACTGCTAATTCATCAATATTGTTCGTAATAATTCTTCCATCATTATGTGATAATTTAATCACACCATTATTAAATCCTGTAATTCCTCCTACATTTGCATTCGTAGCTTTTCCTAGATTATTTATAGTTCCATTACTATATGCTCTTCCTATACTTCCATTGCTATATCCAGCTATTTGACCTATATATAAGTTAGTTAATTCTCCTGAATTCTTTATATTTCCATTTACTTTAACATCACTTATATTTCCACTATTATATCCTGCAACAGCTCCTATATACGCTGTTTCTCCACTATAGTTAGAATTTATATTCACATTTTCTAAGGTTAAATTTTGTATAAATCCTCTATTTTCTTTAAATAATCCCACATAATAATTTGGTGATTCTATATTTAAGTTACTTATTTTATGTCCTTTTCCATCTAGTGTTCCTTTAAATACTTTAGTATTTGTTCCTATTGATATAAACTTTTCAATATCACTTGCATCTAAATCACATTTTAATATGCTATAACCATTTCTTAAAAGTGGACTTGAAATTATATTCTGTAGTTTTTCTATAGTATCTATTATAAAAGGATCCTCTTTTGTTCCATTTCCTTCATATTTAATATCACTTTCAAAACTTTCCTTTAATACTTCACTTGGTTGTTCTAAATATTTTAAATATGGTAAGCTTCCACCTTTTTCTTTAATTGCCCATATTTTGTCAAAATCCCAATATGAATAGCTTTTCTTATATAGCATTTCTGGTATAGTCTTTTCTATTCCTCCTCCACTATATGTTGCTCCCATATCATCGCTATAATAAGAACTATATATTCCTGCCCAATTATACCTTCCTACTAATCCTCCTATAGTTCCTGTTGTTTTTACATCTATCTCTCCTACTGCATATGTATAGTATATCGAAATTTTATAAGTTGATAAATTTGAGAGTATCTCTCCTATTAATCCTCCTATGCATGTGCTTGTATTATTATTCTCTCCTTTGATATTTACTGTTGAAAATGCATTTGTTAATAAATTTACATTTGTTTTTGAGTGAGTTACTTCTCCTAATAATCCTCCTGCCTTAGTTAACCCTGTTCCAATTGTTATATTCCCTTTTGAATATGCTTGATCTATTACATTAGCACCATTACTATATGTTCTTCCTACTAGTCCGCCTATATATGATGTACCTGTTCCCCCTGTTATATTAGTATCTGCATATGAATTTTTGATATTTCCATCTAACACATGTCCTACTAATCCACCTATATATGCATATGCATCTCCTATTTCTTTTATATCGCTTCCTTTTACTTGTACTCCTTCTATTGTTGCTCTATAACTATAACCAGCTAATATTCCCACATTTTGTGTGTTTGAATTCATTGTTCCTATTATATTAACATTTTCTAATATTACATTTTTTATAGTACCTGAATTGATGTATCCAAAAAGTCCTACATTTTTCTCTGCTGATTCCATTTTTACATTACTTATTTTATGATTATTTCCATCTAGTATTCCCTTAAATGCTGTATCTTCTGTTCCTATTGGAGTAAAGTTTTCTACTCCTGAAACATCCAAATCACATACTAATTTAAAATATGTGGCAGCTGCAAATATATTTATTTTTTGAAGTTTCTCTACACTATCTATAATATATGGCTCCTCTTCTGTCCCTTTTCCTTCATATTTTAAGTAATTAAAATTTTCTTTTGACAGTTCACTTGGATGTTCCATACTTTTTAAATATGGTAAACTTCCGCCATTTTCATCAATTCCCCATATTTTATCAAAGTCCCAACTATAAGTTGTTTTATATAACATTTCTTGGAATACTTTATTTTCTCCACCAGTACTAACATTTACTCCAGATATTTCTGATGACCAATAAGAACCATATATTCCTGCCCAATTATATTGTCCTACTAATCCTCCCTTGGCTCCAGTGGTATTTGCCTCTATCTTTCCTACTGCATATGTATAGTATATTGAAATTTTATAAGTTAATAATTGCGAGTTAATCTTTCCTATTAACCCTCCTATACATGTACTTGTATTATTATTTTCTCCTTTAATATTTACTATTGAAAATGCATTTGTTAATAAATTAACATTTTTCTTTAAATGACTTACTTCTCCTAATAATCCTCCTACATATGTTAATCCTGTTCCAATTGTTATATTCCCTTTTGAATATGCTCGATCTATTACATTAGCACCATTACTATGTGCTTTTCCCACTAGTCCACCTATATATGATGTACCTGTTCCCCCTATTATGCTAGTATCTGCATATGAACTTTTAATATTTCCAGCTTCTACATATCCTGCTAATCCACCTATATACGCATATGCATCTCCTATTTCTTTTATATTACTCCCCTTTACTTCTACTCCTTCTATCGTTGGAAAAATAGATCTTCCAATTAATCCACCTATATATTGAGAACCTGAACTCATTGTGCCCACTACATCAATATTTTCTATAGTTAAGTTCTTTATCGTTCCGCTATATACATATCCAAATATTCCTACATTTTGTTCTGCTGACTCTATTTTCACATTACTTATAGTATGAAAATTACCATCAAATGTACCACTAAATGATGAACTTTGACCAATAATAGTGTGGTTTTTTCCTGTCATATCTATATCTGACATTAAAATATATTTTCCTGAAAGATTATTGTTAATATTTGCTAAATCTTCTGCATTGTATATACCTGTATATCCATCCGGTATAGTTGTTTGACTAACTCTAGTTTCTTTTATTTCTGCGTTTACCATTTGTTTTTCCATTTCATATGTTCCATAGTAATTAAATCCACATATAGCCATTATTGTAATTAACAAAAATAGAATAATCTTAGTTTTATTTTCTTTGATTTGTTTCCACATTTTTCCCATAATAATACTACTACCCCTTTAAAATAAAATATGTTACTTATATTATAAAACTTAAGTTTTAATTTTAAAATAAGTAGTAGTTTCCTTATTTTACTAATGATTTCTAAATGCTTACGGACATTATCCTTAAATTATTTCTTTTCATTTATTAAGTTTATATTACTTTTTCATTACCGTAACCTAGTTACTACTGGCATTTCTTACGCTTTCTAGTGTTTACACCTTTTCTGGAATAGAACAAAAATGAATTTTATATATTAGAAAGTCAGTATAATTTTCTAATATATAAAAAAATTTGCTTAAGAGTATTTTCTCTTAAACAAATTTTTAAATTATATTTTTTATATACTTACATTAATTAGCTACTGATACTGGTAAATATTTTACTCCCCATTGTAAAGCTGCAGAATGTGAATTAACATACACATCTATTTTATTTCCACTAATTGCTCCGCCTCTGTCTTCAACGGTATAAATGTGTCCACCAATATTTAGCTTTGTTCCAAATGCAAATTTTGATGGAGCTGCAACTGTTCTACCAGGTGTTGCTTTTGTTCCTGATGCCGTTCTTCCTGATGTTTTTCCACAACATTTACTACATGAACAATATGCTGTAATTTTATATGTCTCTCCATTTATTGTTGTAGTTGTAGTTTTAGGTGTTGATGTTGTTTCTGTTTTTTCTCCAGATGCATTAGTTCTAGGTGTTGCTGCTCTTGATGTTTGTACTTTTTGTACTTGAACTATTTTATTTACTGGATTTCTAACTATAACTTCTGAAATTACTGTTTTTGAAATTTCTACATCATTTTGATATTTTACTTTATAAGTTACTTCTTTTAAGCCATCTCTTCCTTGTTGTAATACTTTATTTGTTGTATCAGTTGACTGCTCTGTTGAATTTTTTGTAATTGTTTCATATGGTATAACTACTTGTTCTTTTACTATCTTTTCTGTAATTGGTGTGTAACTTTGTAATAATTGTTCTAAAGATGTTTCTACACCTTCTTCTGAAATTTTTGCTATTTGAATTTCACTATATGATTTGTCTGTTATTTTTATATTTTGACCTTCTGTTATTTCAGCACTAATATCTGGTATTGTTTTTTGGTTTTCTTCTAATATTATATTATTTTCTTCTAAAATATCTGCTACTTTAGTTTTTGATGTTAACACTGTCATTTCATAACCATTTTGCAAAATTATTTTTATATCAGTTAAATTCTTATTTACTGCCATTACTCCTATTCCAGATATTAGGATTAAGATTATACTAACGCAAATAATTTTCATGATCGAAATGGAAGCTTTTTCTTCTCTTTTCATAAAAATCTTACCTCCTTTGGTAATTCATTTGAATTATACTATTCTTTTCTATATTTGTCAAATTTTGAGATTATCCGTTTTTTCTTGCGGATACTGGGTTTTATCGTTTTGTATTTAAAATTTAATATTTTTTCTATTTAATTACAATTCATTTTTTAATAGCGTGAAGAAGTTTATATTGTAACACAATTTGTCCTATAATAAATAATCTATACTTTATTATATGTACTTTTTTCACAAAAATAACCAATTCTTCATTATATTTTCACATTTATATTGTATAAAATTTTTTAATATGATATCATTAATTTGTATATAATATAAATATAAGGAGGAATAATCATGGCTATTTGGATAATATTAGCTATTATAGTTGTAATCATTTTAGCAGTTATTGGTATTTATAATGGTTTAGTACAATCAAAAATAAAAGTTGATAATGCTTGGAGTCAAATTGATGTTCAGCTACAAAGAAGATTTGACTTAATACCTAACTTTGTTGAAACTGTAAAAGGATATATGAACCATGAAAAAGAAACATTTGAAAAAATTGCCGCTTTAAGAACATCATGGGCAAATGCATCTAGTGTATCAGAAAAAGCACAACTTGATGGAGAACTATCTAGTGCATTAAAAACAATTATGGCTGTATCAGAAAGCTATCCTGAACTAAAAGCAAATCAAAACTTTTCTGATTTATCAGAAGAATTAAGAAATACAGAAAATAAAATTTCTTTCTCAAGACAATTTTATAATGATACTGTAACAATCTATAATACTAAATTAGAAGTATTCCCATCTAACATAATCGCTGGAATGTTTAACTTTAAAGCTCGTGACTTATTCAAAGCAGAAAGCGAAGAAGCTAGAAAAAATGTCAAAGTAGACTTTGGAAACAACTAATTTTACCAAAAGTTGCCAAAAGGGACGTTTCTTTTTGGCAACTTTCCATTTTGCAGTTGCCACTGGTTCCGGGTTTAAATGGCAACCCAACCTCTTTCACTTATTTGTTGCCATTGGGACGGAGCTTTTTGGCAATCTAGCTCTTTTTACTTTTTGTAGGTTTATAGGTACAACCAATAAAAAACCTAAATATATTATGTAAGGAACATACTATGTTTGAAAATATAAAGAAAAATAAAATAGAATCAGGAGTCATAGTTAGTATTTTTATTATTGTAATAACACTAATTGTATATTATATATGCCACGCTTTAAATCTTGGCACATTTTCTATTGTAATTGCACTCGTTTTTTCTATTTCATCTGCTTGGGGATCATATTACTATAGTGATAAAATCGTTTTATCATTAAATAGAGCAAGACCTGCAACAAAAGAAGAGGATTTAAAATTAGTTAATATTTTAGATGCACTTATGATATCATCTGGATTAACTACAAAACCTAGATTGTATGTTGTAGAAGATGCTCAACCAAATGCATTCGCGACAGGGCGAAACCCTGAAAACGCTGTTATATGTGTGACAACAGGTTTGTTAGAAAAATTAGACTATTATGAATTAGAAGGTGTCATAGCACATGAGATGAGCCATATAAAAAACTATGATATACGTTTAAGTTGTATAGTATCTGTAATGGTAGGATTTATGGTAATGCTTTCAGATATATTTTCTAGATCTCTATTTTGGGGTGGATTAAAAGACAAAGATAGTGATAATGATAAAGCTAATGGAATTTTAATGTTAATTGGATTAGTGTTTTTAATATTATCTCCAATATTTGGATCTTTAATGCAATTAGCTCTATCAAGGAAAAGAGAATTTCTAGCAGATAGTACAGCTATAGAATTTACTAGAAATCCTGATGGATTAATTTCAGCTTTAGAAAAATTGGAAAATGATCCAAATCAGTTAGAGGTTGCAAATAGTGCAACAGCAAATATGTATATTGTAAATCCTTTTAAAAAGGATTCAAAAGAAGGTAAAAAAAGAACAACTAGTATTTGGTCAACTCACCCAAGTACAGCTGATAGAGTAGAAGCTTTAAAAAATCTAAAATAATTGCCACTGGGGACAGAAAGGTTGCCATTTAAACCCGGAACCAATGGCAACTTTGGCAACTTAAATATTAAATATTTTACAAGTATTGTTATATGTTATTTCTGCAATTTCTTCTATTGGCAGTTGTTTAACTTTAGCAAGCTTTTCAGCAATGTATTTTACATTTCTAGGGTCATTTCTCTTTCCTCTTAAGGGCTCTGGAGATAAATAAGGACTATCTGTTTCAATTAACATTTTATCATTTGGTACAAGTCTTATTATCTCATCCGCATTTTTAGAATTTTTAAATGTAACAGGTCCTGCAAATGAAATGTAAAATCCTAATTTTAGTGCTTCTTTTACTAATTCTCTATTTAATGGACAGCAGTGAAAAACTCCTTTATTTTTTACTGGATTCTGTTTTAAAATCTCAATTGTGTCCATTACTGCTTCTCTAGTATGAATTACAATTGGTAAATTTAATTCATTTGCTAACTTAATTTGTTCTATAAATGCTGTTTTTTGTATCTCTTTATTTTCTTTATTCCAATAATAATCTAAACCAATTTCTCCTACTGCTACAACTTTTGAATTTTGTTGTACTAAATTTTTAATTTTATCTAACATTATCCACAATTCTTGTTCAGTTTGTGGAATATCGTTAGGAGAAATTCCACAAGTTGCATAAATAAAGTCATATTTTTGTGCTAATTTTACAGCCGCTTCTGAGCCTTCTAAACTATATCCTGCTGACACAAATTTATCAATTTCATTGTGAATCTTGTTAATAATTTCTTCTCTATCTTCGTCGAACTTTTCATCATCTAAATGTGCATGACTATCAAAAAGTTTCATTTTACTCCTCCTATAAATAAAGATTAGGTTATATTCCTAATCTTCGCTTAAAATTGTAACATTAGCAACTGCATATTCTTTGCAATGAGATAAGCTTATATCCATACTTTCTATGTTTTCTATAGACAATCCATCTATACTTTTTTTTATATTTATTTCTGGCCTTCCAGCTTTATTATTGATAATTTCAATATCTTGCCATGAAATAGAATATTTATCATCTAAATAAGTTGATATCGCCTTAAAAACCGCTTCTTTTGCTGCAAATCTTGCTGCATAATGCTGATATCTTTGAGCCTTTTTGCTTTCACAATATTGTATTTCTTTTGTAGTAAATATCTTGCCAATAAACTTATCTTCCATTTCTTCTATACTTTTTCTAATTCGACTAATTTCAATAATATCAGTTCCACAAGTTACTTTCATTTCAAGTTCCTCTCATTTATTATTACAGTTCAGTTAAATCATTTTCTATTTATCATATAGCATAACAAAATTATATATATTTAGCATTAAAGACATCATTAAAATAATTAGTACAACAAAATTCACCTTAACACTTTTCTTTATATTCAAATTTTTATATAAAATATCGTACTTATTTTTTACTTCTTTATATAATTCATCTAATTGTAGATCTTCTTTAAGTTCATTATTTAATTTGCTTCCTGTACTATCTTCTGTCACTTCTTGAATCCATACTTGTTTTGTGAACTCAGTAAGTCTGTCTCTAATCTTTCTAATATCTTTTGTTTCTTTATATTCATATGCCATTTTATCTAGATATATCTTCTTATACAAATTAAAAATATAAGTATAAAAATATTGATTCTCATATTCATATGGAAGTACTGTATAATTATTCATATCATATGTAGATGAAAATAGGCTTACTGATGATTTTGTTAAAGCTATTTTTGCATATTTCCAGTTAGAAAATGTCTTCATACTTTCCTCGTCAAAGTTCACACTATTATCAGCTGGTAAATTATTAGCATATTTTATAAATTGTTGTTGTATACTATCAAAATTATTTGTGTTATTCCAAGCTGATTGGTCTACACATACATATGAATATGTTAAAAATCTTTTTGTATCTATGTTTAGGTTTTCTATTTCATTATTTGTACCTATAATATTTTCTATAAAATCTCTAACTGTTTCTGCACTTGAAAAACTATCTGTTTGTATTTTAATTTTGTCATATCCTTGCAAATTTGTTGAATCAAAATTAATATCTTTAAATTTATAATTGAAATTTAGAACATCTGAAAACTCACTTTCATCTGCTAAATTTGTTTTTATACATACAAAACATACTCCTGTATTAAAGCATATAACTTCTACTTTTCTAACAGAAAAATAAATTCCTTCTTTATCATTTACTTTTGCTTGGATGTCTTGTTCTAAATCGTATTCAAAAATGTTACAAGGATATTTACTTAATATAGCTACTTTTGTATCTATTGGTAATTCATCTAATTGATTATTTTTAGCATTTCCAAAACTAAAACTTGAAAATAATAATTCTCTTACTTTTGGTAGAAAATATTGATACATTTTAAAATCTTTCTCTTTTTCAAAAGTTTTTAGTTTGTATTTTTTGTCTTTTACCATCTTTCTAATATAATCTTTATATTTGCTCTCCTTTATTAGAAAAGGATATATAGAATATGTATATTGATAATTTGTCTTTAGTTCCATTTTTACCACCTTACCTTTATAATTGATTATAATAGTTCATATTAATGTCTTTTCCGTAATGCCATCTTCCTATAAAATCTATTTTTAAGTATTCATCTAAATCGTATGTTGGTTCTTGTACTATACTTCCTTTTTGATTAATACTTCCCCATTTTCCATCTTTTTTAACTGCTGCATATCCATATGCATTTTGTTCTGTTGCATCATCATATATGTAGTCAACAACAACTTTTCCGTCTTTATCTACAAATCCATATTTGTTATCCTGTTTGCTTAAATATAAAGTATGTGTTGAAAATATATCTTTTTCATATTTTTCTTCGAATCTTAAGTTATAATATTTGTAGTCCTCACCTTGTCTAATTTTTATATATCCCTTTTCATCATCTATGTCTGTTAGAATTCCTGTTAGTTTAACTTCAAAATTATTGTCTATTATTTCATTATTATAATTTGCATCTTCAGCTATATATAAATCTGCTTTATCATCATAATTAATTGATGTGTACTTAAATTCTGTCTTATTAGTTTTTTCTAAGTCTATAATTCCATATTTTCCACTTTTCTTTGCAATAAATATTCCTGTCTTTGTTTCTTTTAACTCTTCATAAGTTGGATCTATTACTACTTCTCCTGTTATTTTCATTACTCCATATAGATTTTTATTGTTTGTATATATAATACCATTATCCGTATTGTTTAGAATTGCTTTTATTTCATTAAATCCACTTGTTAATACTTGTGTTTCATCTTTTTTTACTAATATTTCTTTTCCTTCTTGTTTTACTACATAATAGTCATTTCCATATACTTTACTTATTCCATCATATTTGGTTTTTATTATAGAAATTCCTGAGTAATCAACAACGCCATATTTGCCATCGTCTGCTTGTACTATAAATCCAGCTTTATTGTCTTCCCCTAAATTTATAACATCTTTGTATTGTGTTAATATTAGCTCTTTTCCTTCATTATCCATAACACCATATTTTCCGTCTTTTTTAACTTTTAGTGTATTTTTTATGCCATCCATTGCAACAATTTCATCATACTCAATACTTGTTAATTCTTTTCCAGATAGATTTATAATTCCATATTTTCCATCTTTTTTGACTCTTAACACATTATCTTCATACCATAAGTTGTTGTTTTCATCTTTGTTTGCTATTGCCTCTACTCTTTCGTAATTTGTAAATATTTCTTGGTTCTTTTTATTTAGTACTTTAGTTTTATAATCTCCTGTATTGTAATTAACATCATATGTACATATAAACACATCATTTTTGCTATTTGGTATAACTATCATTTCTCCATAAGATGGATCTATTACGGTTTCTCCTTTTGAGTCTATTACTCCCCATTTATTATTTTGAAAAGATACGAAATAATCATTACTTGTAATTTTGCTTTGGTCTTTATCTTTTGTTAACATTCCTTTTACTATAAATATAAACATTATTATTACTATAATTGCTATAATTACAGCAAATACTTTTTTCATGTTTAACTTTGGTTCTTCATATCTTCTTCCTCTATTCACTTTTAGCCTCCCTTTTTTTCTTGTATTTTATCATATACTGTCGATAAAAGGAAGTACTTTCGTTATATTTTTCTTAGAAAAAATTGCCAACGGTTCCGGGTTTTTTTGGCAACCTTGTTTATTAACTTTCATAATATAAAAAATAACAAATTATAAAATTTGAAAAAAGCGCATTGAAAGTAATTGAATTAGAAATTTTTACATTCATTTTATGGAAAGATTTGTTAGCTGTATGAAACGAAGTGAATTACAGATAACTTATGCGTTAGAAGTTCATCTATTGATGGAAGGGTGCCATAAAATGAATTTAGAATTTCTATGATAATTAGCTTGAACGAGCATTTTGATAATTTTATAATTTGTTATTTTTAAGTATATGATGTACTTATAATAAGGTTGCCAAAAAAACCCGGAACTCTTGGCAACTTGGCAACTTTAATCCTCTTTTTCTATGAATTTGCAAACCATTATACTCATATCGTCCTTTGGTAATCCGTAGCTATTGTCGATTGCTTCATTTAAAATTAGGTCTGCTATTTTTTGTGTATTGTTTGTTTCTATGTCTTCTAATATGTATTTTACCCATAATTCTTTGTTTTTGTATTCTACGTTTGAATCTAATATTCCATCAGAACACATTAACATGATATCTCCTGTTGTTATGTCTTTGTCAAATGTTTGTATATCTGTTTCTTCTATGATTCCTGCTGGTAATGTGTTTGATTTTATTACTTTTACTCTGTTTTTATTTTTGATATATGTTGGACATGCTCCACTTTTTATAAATTCTATTGTTCCTGTGTATAAGTCGATTATTGCTATGTCTAATGTTGCAAATATTTCTTTGTTTCTGTTTATTAGTGCACTATTTATTAAGTCCATTGATATGTTTTTGTCAAATCCTGATAACAAAAGGTTTTCAAGTAGTCGTATCGCTTGTGTACTACTTTCTTTTGCTTCTTTTCCGCTTCCCATTCCATCACTTATTGCAACTAAGTATTTTCCGTCTTTTAGTCTTATATTTAACTGGCTATCTCCAGAAATGGTGCTTTTATCTTTTACTGTTTCTGCCTTGCCAAATGCCATGATAAATTTATCATCAGATAAAAAGTTTAATTTATTGCCTACACTCATTTCACTGTTTAATACAATTTTTTCTTTTAGAACATGTGTTAATATTTTTTCAATTATTTCGATTTTATTATTTTGTAATCTCTGATTTGCATAAATATCTATAATGAATCTTTGTTCTTTTTTTAATGAAATATCTTCAAATTCAATTTCTTTCTGTTTTAATAATTCCATTATCTCTACTTTTTCTTTTGAATATTGTTCTTCTGTCTTAATTCCTTTTTCTATATCTTCTGCTAAATTTTGAATTGCTTTTGATACATTATCTAGCTGTTTCCCCATATTCTTTTTGTTTTGTTCAACTTTTTTTCTCCATATAAAATCTGATTTACTGATTTTATATGATACATTAATTGCTCTTATCACTTGTGATATATTTTCTTCTAGGTAATTACTAATTTCTTCATCTTCAAATCCAACTATATAACTATTACATTTAGCAAAAATTTCTAATAAGTCTTGTCTGTCTATTTCTTGCTTGTCCAATAAAAGTGTAAAAATCCTATCTATTATTTCGCCATCAACTTCTGCAATGTCTTCATATAACATGTTATCTGTATATGGCTCTAAGTTGTTTAATAATTCTGCTATAAATATCTGTTTATTTGCTTCTCTATTTGTATCTTCTTTAACTGATGTTGGAGTATCATCCTTGTGATATGATGTAGCCATTTCTTGTATTGCTTCTGATACATTGTTTAAATTTTCTACCATCTCTTTACTGTTGTCCAATGCACGGTTTGGTATTACTGGTAAAAATTTTGAATTTCCAATAAATTCTTCTAACTCAACATGGAATGTCTTTGGAACTGCTAATAATCCGATAGATGCAATTAGTATTTCTTTAAAGTGAATTAGCTCTATTGTATATCCATTTGATACATACGCTAACACCACATTCCCTAAGGCAAATCCTACAATTACTCCTATTTTTCCAAATCGATTTAGTATTCCTGCTATCATTCCTGATATAGCATATGCTGCTATCATTATTGGTTCTGAACCTGTAATTACCCCTAAAGTAACACCTATTGTCACTCCTGAAGTTGTTCCGACTAAAATTCCATTTTTCCAACCTAATACCATAACAATTAGAATACTTAATACATTTCTAATGCAAAATCCAAATATACTTAGTTCTCCAAATGCTCCTACGGCAATGGCTAATAACAAGCTTGTCCCAATTACTTCTTCTATTGAAAATGCTCTTTTTTCACTAAAATCTTGTAATACTGTAATTGAGTTTACAAATATTTTATAGAATACTAGTGCTATTATTGAGATTGTTATACTTGATAAAAGGTCATATATCATAAATCCTGATATAGCTAATTTTACAATTTGAATTAACAATGTTGCTATAAAGACATTTTTTCCAATTTTGATTTTTTCGTTTCGTTCTTGTTCATTATAGTTTGGTTTTAATATAAGTAATGTGACTGTCATTACTAGTGCTGTTAAAAAATATCCTAATGCTCCTCCTACACCATATTTTATAAAGTTTCCTATTAAAGATATTACAATAATTCCTAATGCTGGTACAGAAGATGATGCAAAACAAGCTCCTAATAGGCTTATGCTAAATACTGAAAATTCCCCATTTAGTCCAACTAATGACAGCATAAAAGAGACAATATATAGTATACTGTTTCTTTTTGCAAATACATTTGAGAATATGTTGATTTTTTCTTTATTGTCTCTTATTTCTTTATTATTTATTATTGTATCTTCATTCATATTTTGAAACATCCTTTACCACCTCTTTGTTTTTTATAGGTCTATTTTACTACTTGTCCTTTGTGGTTTTTGTCTTTTTTAGTATGCTAACTAAAAAAACTTTTTTACATTTTTCTATCTATTTTTATTACTTTTTTCTTTTTCTTCTTTTTTATGTTTTTTATTTTATTACATAATGTCGAAAATTGCAATATATATACGAAAAAAATGGCAACTTTTGGAGTTACCAATTACCATTCATAGCCTTATTTAAAATAGTAGAATAAAAGAGTTATAATATATGAAGTGAACCCAAATTATTATACAAAAAAGTTTAATAAGGAGGGTTCATTTTT
>CANPDB010000047.1 GCA_947572725.1 uncultured Clostridium sp.
GGTATCTCTTATTCAATTTTTTTCTTAAATTTTCCTACTAAAAGTTTATACTAACTCAATGATAGCATAAATTTTATGTAACATATCTATTTTAAAACCTATACTCTATACTAATGTAGAATCTGAAATATATTTTTTATATCTTTATCTCTATAGTAGTATTCTCAAAAAATAAACTAAAA
Source organism: uncultured Clostridium sp. (assembly GCA_947572725.1). GTDB lineage: Bacteria > Bacillota > Clostridia > TANB77 > CAG-508 > CAG-269. Next base: position 183 of record CANPDB010000047.1, read on the forward strand.
TGAACTTTTTCACAAAAAACAAGGCACTTTTAAAATAAAAGTGCCTTATCCAACTATTTACTGATTATTACATTTTTTTAATAAAATACTCTAGTTACTCTTTTTGCAATATGATGTTATTAAGCTGGATAAGCACTAACAGTTCCTGCTCCATTTGAATCATGATATTTTACTTGGATTTTGTATACATCTGAACCACACCAAAAAGTACCACTCGCCAAAGTACCAAAAGCTTCATAACTGGTCCAAAGAACATTTCCGTTTTTGCCTAGTAACCGAACATCTACTGTACCAAGCGTTGTTCCAAGTGAAGTGATTTTAACATTGCAATTAAACCCAGTAGTAGAACTTGCAACTGTTGTCCAATTTGACCTCACAACAACTCCACTTCCATAATGGTTGGAATATGTAGCCATGCTTTCAATACTACCATTTGCAGCACTCGCTGATACTTCTGATGCAAATGCTGGTATACTTAAGCACATTGTGAGAGATAAACAAGTTACAATTGTTAAAAGCTTTTTACAAATATTTTTCATATTTAATACTCCTTTCAAAATGAAAACATATCTTATTAAAATATTTGTAATAACAGTAAAAGTTGTATGCTATCGTTAAAAATATTATATGTTGCTTTCAATGATAGCAGATTTCTACACTTTCTCGAAAGAAAATGCTTTTATGTTTTACTATTTTTTTACAATGCTGTCAATACCTTTATATTTTTTGTTAAAATTTTTGTAACTATTTAGTTTCACTTGAAATTAATATTGTTTAATCAATCTATCAATTTTCTTACTTCATTATTATAGTTAATACCTAAAACCTCGCATAATGCAATTAGTTCAAAATCCTTAATAATACTTATTTCCTTTTCCATTCTATACAATTCAACTCTATGTATATAAACACCATGTAATTGAACTCTCCTACAAACTTCTTCTTTTGAAAGCCCAAGTTTTAGTCTATGTTCCAATAATAAAGTTCCAATTACATTTGACTTGTTTTCATATTTTTTAAAAAAATCCCCCACAATTCCAAATTTATTTGATTTTATTACAAATTTTATGATAAAATGCAACACAGTATTACGTTTTGGCATTATTTTTTATCTTTTTTAATCTATATTCAAGAAAGGATACCAACTATGAAAAGTCAATAGATTTTTGAAAGAAATTTTAGCTAAAAAAATAGTCAACTTTAATAACCGTTTTTAGTCAATTTTTTTAAAACGGCTGAACATATTGAAAAATAAATATTTAATTAATCTAAATTAAAATCAACATTACTTTTTAACATTTTGAAAATTATTCTAACAAGTTTATGCCAAAAGGGACGTGTCTTTTGGCAACTTCGCAACCTCAGCAATCCAATTCTAGTTCAAAATAAAATTCAACTCCGTTTTCTTTATTAACAACACCATAACTTTTTTGATAGTTCTGCATAATTGCTTTTACAAATGATAAGCCTATTCCGCTTCCTCCATCGTTTCTATTCCTTGATTCGTCTACTTTGTAAAATCTTTTCCATACCCTATCTAAGTCTTCTTCTGGTATATTTTCGCCTGTATTAAATACTTTAATACATACTTTATTTTCTTCCACATTTACTAAATTTTGAATTTTTATATATTTTTCTTTATTAACTTCTTTTACATGTTTTACTGCATTTGTTAAATAATTGCCAATTACTTGCTCTATATAAAAATCATCTGCTATAACATTTATTTCATCTGGAGTTTCTAATTTTACTTCTACTTCTTTTTCTTCTAGCATTACTTGTGATTTTCTAACAACTTCTTTTTCTAATTCTACAATATTGAATTTTTTGTCATTAAATTCTCTTTTTCCGTATTCTAGTTTCATTAAGTCTAATAGTTGTTTTACTAATCTGTCCATTTTATTTGTTTCATCTAAAATAACTTCTGCATAAAATTTTCTGCTTTCTTCATCTGTGTTTACATTTTCAAGTAAACCTTCGCTGTATCCTTGTATTAAAGCTATTGGTGTTTTTAATTCATGTGATACATCTGAAATAAAACTTTTTCTCATTTCGTCTATTTTTGACTTTTCTTCTATATCTTTTTCTAGTTCAGTGTTAGTACTTCTTAATTGCTTAATAGTTTTTTCTAATTTTTCTGACATTACATTGATACTTTTACCAAGATTGTTAATTTCGTCATCTGCTCCCGTAATTCTATATTTATGACTAAAATCTAAGTTTGACATTTTTTTTGCAATGTCATTTAGCTCTAAAATTGGATCTGTGAATTTTCTTGTTACATATGATACTATTACTGCTGCTATTAATATTGTAAATCCTGCCATTAGGTATAAAAAGTTATTTGAGATTTTTACACTTTCTTGTATTGAGTTGATTGGTATACGAATATATAGTAGATATCCGTTATCTATTGTTGATGATAGTAAAATATAACTAATCCCTGTCTTAATATCTCTCATCTTTTTTATTGTGAATTTACTATTTTCTTCAATAACTTGACCTATGTTAGTATTAAATCTATTGGTCATTTCATTCATTTGTCCTAATGTTGAAAAAAAGTCTTTATTAGATGTATATATATTAACATTTTGATCGTTTTTTATTAAAATATCAAAATTATTTTGAATCGCTATCTTTTCAAGTTCTGTTTCTATATTTTCTTCTTGTTCATTACTATAGTAATTATTTACCGTTCTATATACAGATTTTAGAGCTTTTGTTTTACTGTATAAATAAAATTGCCCAAATACAAAATTGTTAACTAAAATTAGAAATACTATAATTATTAATATTACTAATGATAATGTTGCAAATAGTTTTATTCTTACTGATTTAAAGGCATTTTTTATTTTATTCATCTTTATTTTTGCTCTCCTCTTTTTTATTTCATTTATTTATTTGTTACTGTTCGGATTAAATAATTTAAAATAGCGCGAAGAAGTTTGTATATTCAATTTTTTTAGGAGGATACGAGTAGGAATTACTTGGTGGAGCCTAAAAAAATTAATATATACACTTCTGGGAGCGAGTACATAATTAGAAGTCTGAACAGCAACCTTTATTTTACTTCAAATTTATATCCTATTCCTCTTATTGTTTTTATATATTTGCCTTTTTTTCCTAATTTGTGTCGTATTTTTTTTATGTGGCTATCAATTGTTCTTGAATCTCCATAATAGTCATAATTCCATACATTGTTTAATATTTTATCTCTTGATAATGCAATATTTTCATTGTCAACTAAATAAGTTAAAAGTTCGTATTCTCTTAAGCTTAATTCTATTTGTTTACCATCTACTTTTACTGTTCTTCCTTCTTTATCTATTTCTATTCCTTCATATTTTTTTATTTCTTTTTCATCTTGATTTGTTCTTTTTAATATCGCTTCTACTCTTGCAACTAATATTTTAGGACTAAATGGCTTTGATATGTATTCATCTACTCCTAATTCAAATCCAAATAACTCATCTTGTTCCTCACCTCTTGCTGTTAGCATTATAATTGGTACTTTAGAGTTTTGTCTTATTTGTCTTAGTACAGACCATCCGTCTAACTTTGGCATCATTACATCTAACAAAATTAGACTTATTTTATTTTTGCTTTTTTCATAAACTTCTAATGCCTCTTCTCCGTCTCCCGCTTCTAAAATACTATATCCTTTTGCTGTTAAAAAGTCTTTTATTAATTTTCTCATTCTTTGTTCATCATCTACAATTAATATACAGTTATTTGTCATTTTTAATTTCATTCCTCCCTCACAGCACATTTTTTACTAGTTAGCCTTGCTCCTATATTTTTGTGTAAAAAATCGTGTAGTAAGCTTTTACACAAGAGAAATAACTAATAAGGCTGACTAGTAACATTTTTTTAAACTTTTTCATTTCTAATTGTAACTTTTTTATACATTATAATAGGAAATTATGTCTATATTGTGAAAAGACGGTTAAATTTATTGTTGCTGTTTTATTTTTGTAGACTTTAAATAGCGCGAAGAGGATAGTATTTATATATTTTTAAGTGAGCTTGTGGGGACCGTCCAAAAATTCCCAAAATTTATTTCATAAATTTTGATGGAATTTTTAGGATGGGGATAACGCAAAAATATATAAATACTATCCTCTGGGAGCGAGTAGATTATAATAATAAACAGCAACAATAAATAAAACCGTTATTGATGTATTTCAAACATATCTTTTCTTTCTCCACAAACAGGGCATTTCCAATCTTCTGGCAAATCTTCAAATTCTGTTCCTGGTTCTACTCCCGCCCTCTTATTTCCATATTTAGGATTATATATATATTTACATTCAATACACTCATATGTCTTTGCTTCTGTTTTTTCTTCCTGAAAATTTTTATATCCTACTCCTAAAGCTACAATTACCATTAGCAAGAAAGATAAAGCTTTCCATATTCCACTATCTAATAAGATAACAGCAAATATTCCAAATGTTGCACTAATTCCATATAAAATTAGCACTGCTTGTTTTTGACTAAATCCTTTTGCGACAATTTTATGATGTAAATGTCCATTATCTGCTTTAAATATTGCTTTTATTGATTTTCCTTTTATCATTCTTCTAATAATAGCCCATAATGTATCAAATATTGGAACGCCTAATACAATTAATGGTAGTACAATTACTGCTATTGTATATGTTTTAGCTATTCCTAATATTGATACAATTGACAATGAAAATCCTAAAAAGTTAGAGCCTGTATCTCCTATAAATGTTTTTGCTGGTGCAAAATTGAAAGGTAAAAATCCTACTAATGCACCTGCTAATGCTGTTATTAAAATGATTGCTATCAATGGTGACCCGTTTAGAACAAATATAATCATCAAAGAAATTGCTGATATTACTGATATTCCTGATGATAATCCATCTAGTCCATCTATTAAGTTAATTGCATTTGTGACACCTACTATCCATCCTATTGTTAATATAATAGATATCATTTCGTTCATTTCTGGTAGATTTAAAAATGGTATCTCTACTGCATCAATTCTTATCCCAAATGCTACTGCTATAATTGCAGCTATAATCTGACCTATTAGTTTTGTTATGGGTTTTATTCTTTTTATATCGTCGACAACACATACTACGGAAATAGCAATAATTCCTAATAACATTCCTATTAGTTTTTTTCCATATTCCTCTGTTCCAAATAAATTGATTGTTCCTTCCATTCCCATTACAATTAATAAATATATAACAGATACGAAAAATCCTAATATTAAAGCTGGTCCACCAAATCTTGGCATTGCTTTATTGTGCATTCTTCTTTTGTCTTTTGGTATATCTACTGCTCCTATTTTTTCTGCTATTTTTATTGTGTATGGTGTTGCCATAAATGTTATGATAAATGATAGTAAAAATGCGATTGCCACATCTCCCCACATAGCATATGCCCCCTATTTCATATTTTCTTCTTCTATTTCTTCAACCATCTTTAGTCTTTCTTCATATCTTCCACCTTTGAATTCTGCTGCTAACCAATTTCTTATAATGCAAATAGCTTGATTTGTGTTTATATCGTTTCCTGCTAAAGTTACTACATTAACGTCGTCATCAGCTTTTGCAAATTTTGCTGCTTCTTCGTTTGTTATTGATGCTGCTCTTACTCCTTTGAATTTGTTTGCAACTATTGTCATTCCATAACTTGATTTGCATACAAGTATTCCTTTGTCACATTCTTTATTTTGTATTGCTTTTGCTACTTTTTTTGCGTATATTGGATAGTCTGTTCTTTCTTCGTTGTTTGTTCCAAAATCTTTATATTCTATTCCTGTTTCGTCTAAATATCTTTTTATTTCTTCTTTTAGTTTGTATCCTCCATGGTCACTTCCGATTGCTATCATATGTATCCCTCCATTTTTCTACTACTATAACACAAATTAACTGATATTACAATAAATTTTAAATTTTTTATTTACTATCTATTGCCAATTTGCTAAATATATGGTAAAATATGATATGTTATAGTTTATTTTAGACTAAGAGGAGGTGCTTAAAAGAAATGCCAAATATTAAATCAGCAAAAAAGAGAGTTAAAGTAATTGAAAAGAAAACTTTAAGAAATAATATGATAAAATCTGGATATAGAACAGCTGTTAGAAAATTTGAAGAAGCTATAAATGCTGGAAATATTGAAGAAGCTAAAGTTTTATTATCAGAAGCTACTAAAAAAATAGATCAAGCATGTACTAAAGGTGTTATTGTAAAAAACACAGCAGCTAGAAAAAAATCTAATTTATCAAAAAAATTAAACTCAGCTATGGCTTAAGACAAAAATAAAGATTATGCATAGTTTTTATTAAAAACGAGGAACTTCAAAAGAAGTTCTTTTTTTATTGATCTTAATAGGAGGACTTTCTGTACAAGATAATTATTAAATTTATTAGAATTTCTAAGTAATTACCATTGCATAAAAATTTTTCCAACTTTTTTAGAATTATAAAAATCATTAATTCTACTATTTACTATAATATAATTTCATAAATAAAATATTAGGAGATTAATGTATATGAATTTTGATAATGTTATAAAAGCTAGAAAAACAATTAGAAAATATACAGATTTAGAAGTTTCTAATCAAGATATAATTTCAATTATTGAAAGTGCTATTTTAGCTCCATCTGCTAAAAACAGACAGCCTTGGAGATTTTATATATTAAATAATAAAGAAAAAAATGATATTGTAAATATGATGTTAGATTGGGAACAAAAAAACAAGGGATTTGGCTCTAGTATAAAAGGCTCTGCCACTCAAATGTCTCAGGCAAGTACTGCTATTGTTGTTTATTCACCTATATATCATAGTAAAAATAAAAATATATACTATAAAAAGCCAGATTATTTATCTTTAGGTGCTGCAATTGAGAATATGGCTCTTAAATGTTCTGATCTAGGCCTTGGTAGTTCGTGGCTTTGTGATACTTTATATATTGAGGATGAAATAAATAATTATTTAAATGTAAATGGTTTAGAACAAATATCTACTTTAGTTATTGGTTATCCTAAAGAAGTTCCTAGTAGACGAGAAAGGTTTTCTATCAATGAAGTTATTTTAAATAAGAATGTAAAAAACCAGAATCAAGATTTACTAACGCATAACTTATCCATACGCATTAAAAATGCTATGGCTAAGAAATGTACGTAGTGCAAACTGCTACAAAATCTAACTTCTGCCATATTTATCTTCTATGGAAAGTTATCATACAATGATAACTTTCCTAGAATATAAAAAAAAGGAAGGGAGATATAAACCTCTCTCCTTCCGTGGAGCATAGCTGCCTAAAAACTTAATTTTCTAATAATCCCCTGTAAAATAAATATCTTTACTGGGGATTATTAGTTATTAAAAATCTACAAATTCAATTCTTTAACTAAAAGTTTCTTTTCTATTTCAAGTCTTTCAGTATATGAACTTTCTAATTTTTGACTTTCTTTAAGTCTTAGAAACTCAATTTTACACTGACAATTAAAACCAGCAATATCTTTAATTAGTTTTTCCTTTTGAATTGCAGTTGTACTTTCTACAAAACTTCTGTAGAAACTTTCTAATTCATTTTTACATTTGCTACAATGATACGGTTTGATAATTGCTTTCTCTCCGTGAAATTCGTTACACCGATTGCCATACCAAGAAATATACACTCTGTGCAATTCTTCTTGCGGTATTTCTCTTAGAACTTCTATGAATGCCATATCATATACCATAGAATATCTGCCCTGATTATACATATGTTTTATCAGTGTATAATCTTTAATGTTTAATGGAAATAGCACAATCGATGTATCTTGTGGACAATTTTTCAAAATCCACTCAACTGAATTAATTGTATCCACAATTTGTTCATTAATTGTTAATAAAGGAGCACCTAACATTACATTTAGGCTTATTCCTACTCCATTTTTTTGACAAAGCCAGATTATTTTTAATAACTGCTCTAAGTCTATTGCTTTATTATAGATTTTTAGAACTTCTGGGTTGGTTGATTCTAAACCAAGCTCAAATGTTATGTTCTTAGATTTAAAAATCTCCTTAATTTTATCAACCTTTTCCGTAGTTATTGTCCTATAATGTGTTTCAATTTGCACTTCTTTTATAGACGTTTCAGCTATCCGCTTCATAATCTTTTCCTGTAATTGCTCTGTTAATTCTCTTTCATCAAGAAAACTACCTGATGCCTCTAAAATAACTATACTATTTTGTGCTTCTTTTTCTAAATAGTTGCAAATTGTATCTAGCTCCTGTAATATTTCCTTTTCACGGACAGGATGCCTAAATCCATAATTGCACATTGTACAAGCATACCTGCATCCACTGGTAGGAAAGTATATTTGATAGCTACTTCTACCAGTTTTAATTAGAGTTACATTTACTTCTCTTCCTTGCTCACAACTATCTTCTTTCCGCATTTTCCATACAGCTTTTGTTAATATCTTATCCATAACTTTTCCCCCTTTACATATGCTAATGTCTACTTTACTATTGTTATGTTGCTGTAATTTTCTTGTTTATTGCTACGAACAAAAATTATACAAAATATAATGAATTATTCATTACAGCTCAGTAAAAAAAAATATTTCTTCGCTTCCAGAAGTTTATATTTAAATATTTTCACTTAACTGTAACAATTATTCAGTATTACCTTCTTAGGTATTATGTTAATAATATCAGTTTTTATAACGTATAAAAACAACTATTTCAATATCAAAATAGTTGTTTTTTTGTTATCATTCTTTATACTAAATATTACAGTTCACAGTTAATTTATATTTGCTAAATAGTTATACTATATTATAACTATTTAGCTACTCTACTACTTTAACTAATAATTTCACACTATTGGTATATATAATTTTGTTATTTTATCATTTATGTATTCTTCAATATCTGGTAATGTATCTAAGTTATATCCTAAATTAGGAATAACATTTGTGTATATCTCTTTTGTAAATTTATTAACTTTTTCTCCTTCTATTGTGTCAATTTGAAACACTAGAAACTTTTTATTTTGAATGCTGTATTTTTGACTTTTAGGAAATTTTTGCGTACTTCCAATATAATAAATTGCTTCACTATTAGAAGTATAAAAATTTTTATCATACTCGGCAAGCCCATATGACTTTTCTTCAAATATTATGCTTTTATTTTTAATAACTTCTTTCCAAAAATCTCTAGCTACTTTAGCACATTGTTGCATATTAGTCTTTTTGCAAATAGTATATAATTCAAAACTAACATTTTCTAACTTTTCAAATGTTATTTCTTGAGTTTCTTCATCAATATCATCAAATTTTAGAATAGGAAAGTATGTTATTCTTTTTTGATTTTTATGTATCTCTTTAGGTGTGAAACCCATCATCTTTTTGAATGCTCTTGAAAATGCTGTTGCTGATTCATATTGATATTTAACAGCTATGTCTATTATTCTCCCTTTCTCTTCTAATAAATCAATTGCAGACATACTTAGTCTTCTTTTTCTTATATAATCAGCAAGTGAAATATTAGTTACAAAATAGAATATTCTATGAAGTGTATACTCATTTACTAATAGAATTTGTGCTAGTTTTTTATATTCTATTTTTTCTGTTAAATTTTCTTCTATATATTCGATTACTTTTTTTAGTCTATTATTATTTTCTTTATACATTTTTTGTACCTCGATTTTATTTTACCATCTTGTTTTTAATTTGTCTATATTCTGCCTTGGCAAGCATTTCCATTGTTTTCACTTTGCTTCTATGTTAATATTATAAGTGAGTTATCAATGGTAATTTTATAATACAATTAAAATATTATTTTTAAGTAAAGTAAGTATCGTAGTTTGAATGAAATGTTATTTTCTTTTATAACTATACGTGCCTTGCAAATAAAATGGGAAAGGAATTAATTTTATTATGATTAAGAAAATTATAGAAAGTTATAATAGATTTGAAAAAATCACATCTAAAATTATGAAAAATGGCTTGAAATTTTGTTTTGCTCTTTGTTTAATTTCTGTTTTTATTTTACTTACATATAATTTGGATTTTCCATCTCCTTTTGTGTATTACATAGGTATTTCTCTTTTTAAAATGAGTTTGATTTTTGGAATTGAATTTATTGTTTGCGGATTTGTTGTGGATGGCATTAAAAAGCAATTAATATAAAAGACTCACATATAGGATTATGAATTTTAAATTGTTGATTTTTATATAAAATTTGTGCTATAATTAATTTACTATTTACATAAAGGAGTGGAAGCATGAAGGAATTTAAAAACGCGGATGAGCTGATTGACTTTATCTATGTAACTATAAAATCCCAAGGACAAACTGTAGCATCAGTTGAAAAAAATTGCGGATTTTCTATAGGTAGCATAGGGAAATGGAAATCAAATTATCCAAGTGTAGGTAGAGTTATAAATGTCCTAAAATATTTAGGATATACTATATCTATCTCTTCTTCTGAAGAAAAAGGTCGTTTACCTAATATACTTGAAGTGAAAGAAGAAACTACTGATGATTCTTCTATTGATTTGGAAATATTTGAAGCTATACTTCGGATATTGAAATCAGAGTCAATTGAGTTAGACAAAAAGAAATTACTGTCTATTCTTCAATTACTTTAAGTATTCAAGCAATAGCGTAGTAATTTATATTAAGATTGCTACGCTATTTGCCTTTATTATTATTTATTTAGTTCCTCTAAAAACATCTTATTTAACATCTGTGGATTTGCTTTTCCCTTTGTTTCTTTCATAGCTTGGCCAACTAAAAATCCTAATGCTTTGTCTTTACCACCTTTGTAATCAGCTATAGATTGTGGATTTGCTTCTAATATTTTTAGTACTACTTCTTTAATTGCTCCTTCATCAGAAATTTGTATCCAACCTTTTTCTTTGATAATTTCTTCTGGGTCTCTTGGATTTTCAAATAGTTCAGTTAAAACTTTTTTTCCAATGCTTGAACTAATAGTCCCTTTATCAATTAAAATAACTAATTTTCCTAATTGCTTGCTATCAAATGGTATTTCAATTGGGTCCATTTCTGTTTCATTTAATATCCTTGATATATCTGAAATAATCCAGTTGTTAACTGCTTTTGGATTATTACATACTTTGATTGCATCTTCAAATAAGTCTGATAAGTATTTTGATGATGTAATTAAATTTGCATCTTTTTCAGATAAATTATAGTCTTGTAAATATCTTTGCTTTCTACTTTCTGGAAGTTCTGGTAAAGTGTTTTTAATATTTTCAATATATTCTTCTGAAAGCTTAATTGCTACTAAATCTGGATCTGGGAAATAACGATAGTCTTGTGCATCTTCTTTATCTCTCATTGAAAATGTTTTTCCAGATACATCATCCCATCTTAATGTTTCCTGTTCAATAACTCCACCATCTTCTATTACATCAATTTGTCTATCTACTTCATATTCAATTGCCCTTACAATACTTCTAAAAGAGTTCATATTTTTCATTTCTGTACGAGTTCCAAGTTTGGTTTCACCTTTTCTTCTAACAGAAACGTTAACATCTGCTCTTAAAGATCCCTCTTGCATTTTACAATCAGATACCTCTATATATTCAAATATAGATTTTAGTTTTCTTAAATATGCCTCTGCTTCTTCTGCACTTGATATATCTGGTTCAGAAACAGTTTCTATTAATGGAACTCCTGCTCTATTTAAGTCAACTAAGCTTCCTCCACCAAACTCATCATGATTTAACTTTCCTGCATCTTCTTCAATATGTATTCTTGTTATTCTTATCTTTTTCTTACCATCTTTAGTATCAATTTCTACATATCCATGCTCACAAAGTGGTTTATCAAATTGTGATATTTGATATGCCTTTGGAAGGTCTGGATAAAAATAATTCTTTCTATCATTTTTACTATCTCTAGCAATTTCACAATTAGTAGCAAGTCCAGCCTTCACAGCATATTCTACTACCTTTTCATTCAAAACAGGCAAAGTTCCTGGCATAGCCATACAAATTGGACATGTATGTGTATTAGGCGCTGCACCAAACTCTGTTGGGCATGAACAGAATATCTTTGTTTTCGTTGATAACTCTGCATGAACTTCTAGCCCTATAACAATTTCATAATCTTCTCTTGACATTACTTACTTTCCTCCTTTTGAGACATTGGGGACAGTCTTCAAATGTCTCATTTTTTTGTCGAATTATGTAGTATTTTTTGATTAATAAATTCTTTGTATTCTTTCGACATTATTCGCTATTTTTATGAGACATTTTAAGACTGTCCCAAGTGTCTCAACTCGCTCCGCTCGAACGGCTTACTTAAATTCTGGTTTATAGTTTTCTCTGAATTTTATTTCTTGTTCAAATGTATATGCTGCGTTTAGGATTGTTTCTTCACAGAATTTGTTTCCTACTAGTTGCATTCCTATTGGCATTCCTTGACTGTCTACTCCACATGGTATTGATATTCCTGGAAGCCCTGCTATGTTTACAGAAACTGTACATATGTCTGCTAAATACATTTCTAGTGGATTGTTTGATTTCGATCCTATGTCAAATGCAACTGTTGGTGATGTTGGTGTTAGTATTACATCATATTTTTCAAATCCCTTGTTGAATTCATTAATTACTAATGTACGAACTTGTTGTGCTTTTTTGTAATATGCATCATAATATCCTGATGATAATACATATGTTCCAAGTATGATTCTTCTTTTTACTTCTGGTCCAAATCCTTCACTTCTTGATTTCTTATATATTTCTTTTAGGTTACTAAATTCTTTTGTTCTGTATCCATAACGAATTCCATCAAATCTTCCTAAGTTTGAACTTGCTTCTGCACACCCTATGATATAGTAACTTGCTAGTGAATATTGTGCAATGTCTAATGAAAACTCTTCAACTTCTGCTCCTAATTTTTTATATGTTTCTATAGCTTTTAATAATGATTGTTTTACTTCTTCATTAATTCCTTCTCCAAAAAATTCTTTAGGTACACCAATTTTTAATCCTTTTACATCATTTTTCAATGCTTTTGTATAGTCTACTTTTTCTCTATTACTTGATGTTGTATCTTTTTCATCATGACCTGTAATGATATTTAATAACATTGCACTATCTCTTACATCTTTTGTAATTGGTCCAATTTGATCAAGTGATGAAGCAAATGCTACTAGTCCATATCTTGAGACGGCTCCATATGTTGGTTTTAAACCAACTACTCCGCAAAAGCTAGATGGTTGTCTAATAGATCCTCCTGTATCTGATCCTAATGCCCATGGCACTAATCCTGCTGCTACTGCTGCTGCACTTCCTCCTGAAGATCCTCCTGGCACTTTATTTAAATTCCATGGATTTCTTGTTTTTTTGAAATATGAATATTCTGTTGAACCTCCCATAGCAAATTCGTCCATATTTAATTTTCCTAAATCTATAATATTTTCATCATTTAATTTTTCAACTACTGTTGCATTATATGGAGCAACGAAATTTTCTAACATTTTTGAACTACATGTTGTTTTTACTCCTTTTGTACACATATTGTCTTTTATTCCTATTGGAATTCCTGCAAATTCTCCTGTTATTTCTCCTTTATTTACTTTTTCTTCTATTTCTGCAGCTTGTTTTTTGGCTTCGTCTGTTAATACTGTTACAAATGCTTGTACATCTTTTTCTTTTTCGTTTATTCTTTGTACATATGCATCTGTTATTTCTGTTATCGTTAATTCTTTGTTCTTTAGCTTTTCTTGCAATTCGTGTACAGTTAATTCTGTGATATCCATCTATTTTCCTCCTTCATTGTTGTAGAATATTATTATTCATTAATTATGTATGAATTTTCTAGCTTTTCATACAGTTAATTATGTTTTTTAATATTTATTTGAATATTTAATTATTAGTTAATTACCTTTGGTATTTTAAACATATTTTGTTCTTGTTCAGGTGCATTTTGTAATAAACTTTTATTATCTTCAAATACTTTTATTTCATCTTTTCTAAATACATTTTTCGCTTCATTACTTCCTATTGTTATATCTAATTCTTCTACTGGTGCACTGTTTACTATATTAGCAAAATTTAATATATCTTGTAAATTTAGTATATATGATTCTATTTCATTATCTTCTAAGTTTAAATGTGCTAAGTTAGCAATGTGCAAAATTTCTTCTTTGCTTACTTTCATATAATCATCTCCTCTTTTCGTTAATAATAAATGGTTATTTTTTAATATTTCCATTTTTATTTTTCAATTGTTTCTTATTATATACTTTTTTTACCAAAAAAACAAGCCTTATACAGCTTGTTT
>CANPDB010000048.1 GCA_947572725.1 uncultured Clostridium sp.
ATAAAATCACTTCGTGATTTTAGAAAGAGTTTTCCTACAAAAAATTTATGCTATCTTTACACAAAGCTAAATTTGTAAGATTAATTTCTAAATGATATAATAAAATACAGATGTTTCTAGGGTTAGATGGAGGTTGTTATGAAAAATTCACATTTAACATTAGATGATAGAAAGAAGATCCAGGAAGGTCTTGAAAAAGAATTATCTAGAACTGAAATTTCTAGAAATATTGGAAAAGATATTTCGACTGTTGCTAAAGAAATTAAAAACAGAAGAAAATTAAAACCCAGAAATACTTTTAACAATCCAATTACTTGTACTAAATTTAAACAATGTGGCATATGTCATGGAAAATGCCCTGAATATGAAGAAATTAAATGCTCAAGAAGGGATAGAAAAGTTGGCGTATGCAATCTTTGCCCTGATATTTCTAAATGCAGATTAGACAAGTATTTCTACTATGCTAAGCAAGCACATGAAAGCTATCAATATACTCTGAAGGATTCTAGAGAAGGCGTTAATCTAAATACTAAAGAAATGTTTGATATTGTAGATATTATTAAGCCACTTCTAAAAAAAGGACAATCTGTATATCAAATTTTAAAAAATCATCCTGAAATTAAGATGTGTTCCAAAACTTTATATATGTATATTGAAAGTGGAATATTTCAAGATTATGGAATTAACAATTTTTCTTTACGCAGACAAGTATCTATGAGAAAAAGAAAGAAATTAAAGAAACGTAAAGAACCAGTTAACTACGAAGGAAGAAGATACAAAGATTATTTAGAATTTGTAGAAAAGAATCCGACTATTCCAACAACTCAAATGGATACAGTATACAATCAACAAGAAGGTCCATATATTCAAACATTTATATTTCAAAATACAGGATTAATGATTGGATTCTTACATACAGAAAAAACATCAGAATCTATGTCTAGTACATTAGATGATTTACAAGTGACTTTAGGAAATGATTATTACAAACTATTCTCATTACTTTTAACAGATAGAGGCTCAGAATTTGAGAAATATGGACTATTTGAAGTAAATACAGAAACTGGAGAAATACGAAGTAATATCTTTTATTGTGATCCTCAAACACCTAGCCAAAAGCCTCACGTAGAAAACAATCACAACTATGTTAGAGATATTATTCCTAATGGAAAATCACTAAAGAATTTAACACAACAAGATTTAAATTTGATGTTCTCTCACATTAATTCTGCACCACGAAAGTCATTAAATGGAAGAACACCTTATGAAACTTTCGAGTTTTTATATGGAAATGAAATACTAAAGAAACTCAATATACAAAAGATAGAAAAAGATATGGTTACACTACAACCATATCTTTTAAAAATTAAATAAACATTTAACATTATTCGATAGAAAAATCGAACAACCTTAGAAACATCTATTAACTGAATATGGAATTCAAGCAAATGGAAGTTAATCTTACACGTAAAAAAAATTAATTTCTTTTTGCTTGTTTGCCATGCTCAATTTCTCGTTTCTGTAAGTTAATATTACACTATTTTATGAAAAAAAGCAAATTTTATACCAAAAGAAACGCCCTCAAATTGACGTTTCTCTTACATTTGGATTTTACTTTTTCTTTTGGAAGTTACTTTTACAACTCACCAATCGCAAATTATTAGTTACAATTCACAGCTTATTTATATTTGCTAAAGAGTTATAATATATTATTTTTTATCCATTCCCAACTGCTAACAGTATGTAGATAAACTTCTGCGGTGCAGTTGCTCCTCAAATTTTACTTACATACTGTAACTTGTTGGTCCCCACATTCATTTCTAAAAAATAATATATTATAACTCTTTAGCTATTCTACTATTTTAAATATGACTGTGAATTGTAACAATTATTATTTAAAAAAATATAAAAAACATATTACAAAATTTTAAATCTATGTTATAATAGTTATATATCAAATAGCAGAAAGGATGTGCAAAAAATGAATAAGATACCAAACAATGTAAATAAAGTTATAAATGAATTTATAATTGGCATAAATAAACTATTGGGTAATAGAGTAAAAAAAATTATCCTTTATGGTTCATATGCAAGACGGAGACTTTGACGAGAGTTCTGATATAGATATTATGATTTTAACAGATTTGACTGATGATGAAATAGTGAAATATAGAAGTGAAATGTCCCATTTAGCCTATGATGTAGAATGTGACAATGATTTTAATATTAGTCTATCTCCATTATTAAAGAATATGGATAAATTTAATTATTGGTTAGAAGCGATACCATTTTATATGAATGTTCAAAAAGAAGGGGTGGTATTAAGTGAATGTTAAAATATCAAAAGAATTATCAAAACATAGAATTAAGCAAGCAAGAGAAGATTTAGAGGCAAGTAAATTTCTTTATAGTGGGAAATTTTATAAATCAGCTAATAATCGTGCTTATTATTCAATATTAATAAATAATTTATAAGGAGCACCAGAGAGTGTTCTTTTTTATATTATAGAAAGTTCTCCGAATTTTCTATAATATAAATATATTCCACAGAAAATTTCTACGAAATTTTCGCGGACGAACAACGGGCGTGGCATGAAAACCAATCTAAAAGGTCATAAAACTTAAATCATGCCACTGTTGTTCTATACTAGAAAGTCATATTGACTTTCTAATATATATAGCGCATTGCAATACAAGTTGATAGAGGAACCAAAATATACTTTAATGGAATATAACTGCGATTACGATAAACCACTTGAAAAATATACAAAAAAATCATATAATAGATGCATAAAAAGAAAGGTAAAAAATTATGATATTAGACATAAACAATGAAGAATGTAAAAACGAAATTATGTTATGGGCAAAAGCAAAAGGACTATTACTTGCAAAAACTCATAAAATGCCAACTTTCTCTAATGCCTTTGTAATTAGAAATAAAGAAGAACTAAATAGCATTAAAGACCAATTACCAGAAAAGTTTTGTATGAGAGCAGATTATAGATTAGGAAACAATGCTGTTAAAGTTAAGGGACAAAATGGAACAAAACGAATAATAGAAAGTTACTTAGAAAGTGCAAAAAATGCTGACGAAGCTGCTGCAATTCTTGTATATTATGGAGATAAATTTTATGAAAGTTATAACACAGATGGTGCTTTTTATGTGGATTTTAATGTAAAAAATGCAGTATATATAGATTATGTTGGAAAGGGATTTGATGGAAGAGGAATTAGTAATGGAGTAGCATTTCATGAAACATTTTCTATACCATGGGATGAAGTACAATTTTTTCAAGAAAGCAAAATGGAAAAATACAGAACAAAACTAATTAAACCAGAAGAATATTTAGTACAAAGAGAACTAAGAATAAACTCTTTGATTAAGGAAGATTTAGGAAATAATATGCAAGAAAAAGCAAAAAGAGAATTTTTAGAAACTAAAATACCAAAAGAATATAAACCTATATCACATGGAAGAATGCAAGAAATAAAAGATAAAATTATATTTCCTTTAATGAATGCAAAAGATTTACAATATCAATACAAAGAATACATAGCAATGTGCAATATCGAATACGGAGAAATCAGAGTTGCTGAAATATATCGTTCAGAAAGACATTTAAATAAAGAATACAACATTAGGTAAAAGGAGAACTTTTATGGAATATTTTGATTTAGTAGATGAAAAAGATAATGTTATTAGCAAAATAAAAGAAACAGAACAAGTACAACCAAACAAATTGAGATTTATAAACATAATAATAATAGATAAAGATGAAAAAATTATAGTACCCAAAAGAAGTGGAAATAGAAGAATATTTCCAAATTGTTACGACTTTTCAGTAGGTGGACATGTTAATTCAGGGGAAAGCTATGAGAAAGCGGCATATAGAGAACTAAAAGAAGAATTAAATATAAGAAATGTTAAACTAATAGAGATAGGATATTTCAATCCATATAAAGATAATGTAGATACATTTTCAAAATTATATTTATTGAGATATAATAAAAAAATAGAAGAATATGATAAAGAAGGAATTACACAAATTTATTATATGACAATAGATGAAATAAATGAACTTATAAGAAAAGAACCAAATAAATTTAAATCAGACTACGAAAGAATGATAAAATATATAATAAATAAAAACATTATATAGAGGGAGAAAAAAATGCCAAAATTTTTTGTAACAGAAGAACAAATAAAAAATAACAGCATAGAAATAAAAGGACAAGATGTAAAACACATAAAAAATGTACTGAGAAAAAAGCAAGGAGACGAATTAACTATATGTGACAGTGAACATTCTTCAGATTATCTATGCAAAATAACAAATATAGAAGACGAAATAATTAATTGTAGCATAATAGAAAAATTAGAAAACAATGTAGAATCAAACATAAAAGTAACAATATTTCAAGGATTACCAAAAGCAGACAAAATGGAATTAGTTATCCAAAAATCAGTAGAATTAGGAGTATATGATATTACACCAGTTGAAATGAAAAGATGTGTTGTAAAATTAAATGAAAAAGATAAAAACAAGAAAATTGAAAGATGGCAAAAAATATCAGAAGTAGCAAGTAAACAAAGTGGTAGAAACATTATTCCCAAAATAAATCAAATAATAAATTTAAAAGAAATTTGTAATTTATATGAACAATATGATATAGTATTAGTAGCATATGAAAATGAACAAAAAAACACATTAAAAGAAGAACTAAATAAAATAAAATCACAACTACAAGGACAAAAGCAAATAAAAATTGGAGTATTAATAGGACCAGAAGGAGGAATTGCACCAGAAGAAATAGAACTATTAAATAAGACAGGTGCAAAAATTATTACACTAGGAAAAAGAATATTAAGAACAGAAACAGTAGCTTTAAATGTATTAAGTATTATTATGTACGAATTAGAAGAAGCAAAGCAGTAGGAAAACAAAGGAGGAAAAATGGTAAAGATAATAAAAAATGAAAAAATTAAAGGAAAGCATGAAAAAGAAGAAAACGAACAAGTAAAGAAAAGTAGAAAAGAAAAGGAAGAAAATAAAATAAAAAAACAAGAAATACAAGAAAAATATGAACAAGTAAAAAAATATGTAAGAAAAATAAATATTATGACAGATGTATCAGAAAAAATATTAAATAAAATATTTTGGAATGTAATAAAAGCAGTAGCAATTATAGTATATTTTATGATATTAAACATAGCATATACAAAAATGGAAGAAGCACGAATATTAGAAGATACTAAAATTTTTGCAGGAGTATTTTTAATAGCAGGTTTAATAGAGTTAGAAAGAGCATACAAAAAAGATAATGGAAAAATTGCTGTAACTGCTTTAGAACTAATAGTATTATCATTATTTACCTTGTCAATTATACATATGGCAACTTTATTTAATTATGACTTTAGATTATATGTAGTAACATTTTCTTATTTATTTGCGATTTATTATATATTAAAAGCAATTCTTGTTTATACAAAGGAAAAGAAAGAATATTTACAAAGCTTAAGTGATATTTCAGATATAGTCAAAAAAGATAAACCAGTAAAAAAAGAAGCTAAAAAGAGAAAAAATAAAGTGAAAAAAGAAATTAAAGAGGCAGAAAATGTAAAAGAAGATAAAGATTTAGAAGGTAAAAAAGAAAATACTAATACAGAAAATAAAGATGATAAAAAAACAGAAAATGAAATTACTGAAGAATCAGATGAAAAACAAATAGATAGTAGTGAAAATAAAGAAGAGGTAAAGGTTAATGATTAAAAGTATGACAGGATATGGAAAAGAAAGCATATCTGAAAACTTAAGAAATTATCAAATAGAAATAAAAAGTGTTAACCATAGATATTTAGACATATCAGTAAAAATGCCAAGAGCATTAAGCTATTTAGAAGAAGAAATAAAAAAACTTATTTCTGAAAAATTAAAACGAGGAAAAGTAGATGTATTTGTAACATTTGAAAACAACTCAGCAGAAGGAAAAGAAATAAAAATCAATACAGAAATAGCGAAAATATACATAGACGAACTAAAAAAATTAGCAGAGCAAGAAGCAATTTCTGCTAATATCGAAGTAACAGAAATTTCAAAATATCCAGATGTATTAAGCATACAAAATACTCAAGATGAAGAACAAATAAAAAAAGAAGTATTAAAAGCAACAAATACAGCTGTAGAAAGATTAATACAAATGAGACAAGCAGAAGGAAGTAAAATAGCAGAAGATTTATTAAAAAGAATACAATATATAAAACAAAAAATAGAAAAAATATCTAAGTTATCTACTGGACTTATTGAAGAATATGTAGTAAAATTAGAAAATAGAATAAAAGAAATACTAGTAAACCAAGAAATTGATGAATCAAGATTAGCACAAGAAGTGGTAATATATGCTGACAAATGTTCAATAGAAGAAGAAGTTACAAGATTAGATAGTCATATATTACAATTTGAAAAACTAATAAATTCTAATGAAGCAATAGGAAAAAAATTAGACTTTATAATTCAAGAGATGAACAGAGAGACAAATACAATAGGCTCAAAAGCAAATAATTTAGACATTACAAATGGAGTTATAGATATAAAAACTGAGTTAGAAAACATAAGAGAACAAGTTCAAAATATTGAATAGGAAGGGATGGATTGTATGCAATTAATAAATATAGGATTTGGGAATATTGTTTCAGCAGAAAGAATAGTGGCAATTGTAAGCCCAGAATCAGCGCCAATCAAAAGAATGATTCAAGAAGCAAAAGATAATAAAACAGCAGTAGATGCAACTTGTGGAAGAAGAACAAGAGCAGTATTAGTTATGGACTCAGGACATATGATATTATCAGCAGTTCAACCAGAAACAGTTGGAGGAAGAGTTGATAAAACAATTTCAGAAGAATAGAATTATAGAAAAATTCTAAAAATAAATAATTATAAAATGATTAAGGAGTGTGTTTTAAATGATAGTAAAACCAAGTGTTACAGATTTATTAACAAAAGCTAAAAACAGATATGAATTAGTAATTGCAACAGCAAGAAGAGCAAGACAAATTGCAGAAGGTGATGAGCCACGAACAAGCGTTAAAGAAGAGTCACCAGTTACTTTAGCTGCAAATGAAATTGCAGAAGGGAAGGTAACAATATGCTAGTAATATTGTCAGGAGTTTCAGGAGCAGGAAAAGATACAATAAAAAATGAATTAATACGCAGAATGGAAGATGTTATATCTCTTCCATCTTTCACTTCTAGGAAACCAAGAGAAGGAGAAGAGGAAGGAGTACAATATCATTTTATAACAAAGGAACAATTTGAAGAAAAAATAAAAAATAATGAATTTTATGAATACGATTTGCATCATGAAAATTATTATGGAACTTCTAGAAAATTAATGAATGAAAAGATTCAAAGTGGGAAAATAATTGTAAAAGATATAGAAGTAAATGGAACTGAAAATTTAATAAAAATATTAAATAATGAAACTAATTTAGTTACTATATTTTTAAAAGTAGAAAAAGAAGCATTAAAAAGAAGACTAATTGCTAGAGGAGATAATTTATCTGAAGAAGAACTAGAATTAAGATTAGGTAGACTTGAATATGAAGAGTCTAAAATTAAATTGTATGATTATGTTATTAAAAATGATAATTTTGAAAAAACAGTTAATATTATTCAAGCTATTATAGAAAATGAAAGAAAAATAGAAATGTCACATAAATAATTGTGGCATTTTTTTGCCAGTGGGGACGGAGAATTTTGGCAATTTTTATATTACGAATTATAAGTTTAATTAAAACTTTTTATATAGAAAGTGCTTAAAAGTGTTAATATTATCCATTGTTATTTTATATAAACCATAATATAATTATTAAAGTAACACTTTGTTTATTGCATTTTAAAAGCAAATTTTAAATGCAAAACTCACCGAGCAATAAAAAGGAGGAGTTGTATGAAACGGTTTTCTTTAATAGTAGCTATTGTAATTTGTGTTATATTAACATCTTGTTCTTTAGTTACTTCAACAAAAAAATCTGAGGTATATGGAACAGTAACAAAAATGGAGTATAAAGAAAAGTCTCTATTTTATAATGTAGCATTAGAAATGTATCAAATAATCCCTGAGAAGTATTTAGTAACGATTACATATAAAGGCATTCGTGAAACTATTGATAGTCAGACTTTATATGAAAAGTACAAAGAAGGAGACAAAGTCAAAGTTATATTATGTAATAGCTATGACCAAGAAGGAAATTTAGTTTGTCAAAAATTAGAGATTCCAGAATAAGTGCATTTGCTCACTTGAATCTCTATAACAAAACGCTAGGTTGAAAAACTTAGCGTTTTGTTGCTATTTAAGAATATTTAAATTCTACTTTTTATTAAAAAATTGCCAAAAATCTCCGTCCCCAATGGCAATTGAGATTTTTATAAATATATGATATAGTATATAATATCTATAGTGATAAAGAACAACAAGTAAATTAATATCGACAAAAAGTGACAAAAAAATGAGACATTTTAGGATCGTCCCAAGTGTCTCAAATAGGAGAAGAAATGATAGCAGAAATAATTATTAATAGAACAGCAAAGAAATTGAATAGAACTTTTGATTACAAGATTCCTAAAAAGCTAGAGGATATTATAATTGTTGGAAGTAAAGTGCTAGTGCCTTTTGGTAAAGGTGGTAAGTTAGAAGAGGGTTTTGTAATTGGTATAAAGGAAAATTCTGAATATGAGGTTAAAGAGATAAGCAAGTTAGAAGATAATTTGACAGAGGAACAAATTGAATTAGCTAGATGGATGGCTAAGAGGTATTTTTGTAATGTTTCTGATTGTATTAAGCTAATGCTTACACCTGGTACAAGGAATAAGAATAAAGATAAGAGAATACAGGATAAAACAATAAATTGTGTGTATTTAAAAAAGGAAATAGAAGAGATAGAGTTTGATATAGAAACTGAGAAAATCAAGTCAGATAAACAAAAGAAGATTTTGTCTTTTATAAAAGATAATGAAGGAGCAACTATTCCTGAAATTGAGATGTTTACAGATTGTTCAAGGGCAATTGTAAATACGTTAATTAAGAATGGGTATTTAGAGATTATAGAAAAAAAGGTGGAAAGGGATCCTTTACAATATAAGAATTTAGAAAAGACTGAACATTTAGATTTAACTGAAGAGCAGAAATATGCATATGAAAAGGTAAAAAATATAATTGATAATAAAGAGTATAAAAGTTTTTTATTATATGGTATAACAGGCTCACGGAAAAACAGAGGTATATATACAGTTAATACAAAAAATATTAGAGGAACAAAGAACAGCAATTTTATTGGTACCAGAAATATCATTAACACCACAAATGATTGATAGGTTTATATCAAGATTTGGAAAAGAGGAAATAGCTGTATTACATAGTAAATTATCAATTGGTGAAAGACACGATGAATGGGAAAAAATACGAAATAATGAAGCAAAAATTGTAATAGGAGCAAGGTCAGCTATTTTTGCACCTGTTAAAGATTTAGGTATAATTATTATAGATGAAGAACACGACAGCTCTTATAAGTCAGAAGCAAATCCAAAATATGATGCAAAAGAAGTTGCAAAATATATAGCAAAGCAAAACCAGTGCCCATTAGTGCTAGGAAGTGCAACACCAGAAGTGGATTTATTTTATAAAACAATTGATGAAAAAGAAGATATAGAAAGATTAACACTAACAAAAAGAGCGAATAATTCGTCATTACCAGAAGTTCAAATTATTGATTTAAAACAAGAACTTGCAAACGGAAATCGCTCGATGCTAAGTGTAGACTTGTATTCTGCGATTGAAAACAATTTAAAAGAAAAAAGACAAACAATATTATTTTTAAATAGAAGAGGATATTCTACATTTATAATGTGCAGAGAATGTGGATATACTGTAAAGTGTAAAAACTGTAATATTAGTTTAACATATCATAGTTATGAAAAGAAACTAAAATGCCATTACTGTGGATATGAAGAAAAACTAGTTACAGTATGCCCAGAGTGTCATAGTGACAAAATCAGATATTTTGGAACAGGAACACAAAGACTTGAACAAGAAATACACAAACAATTTCCAAATGCACAAACAATAAGAATGGATGTAGACACAGTTACAAAAAAGAACTCACATGAGCAAATATTAAATAAATTTAAAGAAGAAAACATTGACATATTAATAGGAACGCAGATGGTTGTAAAAGGACATCATTTTCCAAATGTAACATTAGTTGGAGTTATTGCAGCAGATAGTTCACTAAATATTGATGATTATAGAGCAAGTGAAAGAACATTTCAAATATTAACACAAGTAGCACGGACGAGCTGGAAGAGATAGGCTACCCGGAAAAGTAATAATTCAAACCTATAATCCACAAGACTTTAGTATACAATGTTCTAAAAAACAAAATTATGAAATGTTTTATGATACAGAAATAGCTTTAAGGAAACAGTTGAAATATCCACCTTTTTGCGATATAATAGTTATTAGTTTTAATAGTTTAGATGAACAAGAAATAATTAAAATAAGCAATGGGATATATATATACTTAAAACGAAAGCTGTTTGAATATATGACACAAACAGGAAAACAAGATTATAAAATTTTTCAGCCAATGCCATCTCCTATTGATAAAATTCAAAATCGATATAGATGGAGAATGATTATTAAGGGAAATATGAATGATGATATAAATAAGATATTAAATGATTGCTTGAAGAAGTTTTATAAGAAGAATATTAAAACAACTAAAATGTCAATTGATGTTAATCCAAACAGTATGGTTTAAAAAAGGGAGTGTTAATAATGGCAATTAGAAATTTAAGATATGATGGAGACGAAATTTTAAAAAAGAAGTCAAGGGAAGTTGAAGTTATAGATGATAAATTACAAGAACTTATTGATGATATGATAGAAACTATGCATAAATACAATGGTGTAGGCTTAGCAGCTGTACAAGTTGGTATTTTAAAAAGAGTAATTGTAATAGATTTATATGATGACAAAGGACCAATAGTATTAATAAATCCAGTTATAATAAAAACAAAAGGAGAACAAGAAGTAGACGAGGGATGTTTAAGCTTTCCAAATCAATTTGCAAAAGTAAAAAGACCAGCAGAAGTAGTAGCAGAATATACAGATAGAAATGGCAAAAGAATGAAAGTAAAAGCAAAAGAAGTATTAGCACAAGCTATATGTCATGAAGTAGACCACTTAAATGGTGAAGTATTTATGGATAAAATAATACCAGGAACATTAGAATATATTGAGCCTGAGCAAGAAAAATAAATTTGTGACAAAAGGGTCGGGTCTTTTTGTCACATTAGGTTGCCATTTAAACCCAGAATCGTTGGTAACTAGTTGGGAGAAGATTAAAAAATAAAGTTCTTTCCCAACCAGATTTAGACCTAAAAAGGAATGAAATTAAAAATGAAAAATTTGATAATACCAGGAATTGATGATGAAATATTGTTATATGAATATGATAAATTTTATAAAAATTCTAGTGACAAATTAAGAAATATAATAAATGAAAAAGAGTTAATAAATCAAAGAAAAAAAGAAAGAGAATATTTACAAGATATTTTACACTTAGATAAAATTAAAATTGATTTAGAAGAATTGAAAACAAATTTCGTTGAAATATTAAAAGAAGAAAACTCCCATCAATTATTGTGGATTTTAAATAGTAAATATTTAGATGATACATATAGTAAAAATTATTTAGATGAGATAAGTCCTATTATTTTTAAATCTAATCAAGTAGTAAAAGGTGGAATTAATGCGTATAAAATAAATGGATGGATGACTCATGTTTTATATGTTTATCAAATTATAAACTACAATATTGCGAAAAATATAGTTCCTATCAATTTTGATAAAAATAGTAAAAACTATATGGCTGATATTATAAAAGAACTGCACAAAATTTATTATACATTAAATACAACTTTACGATTTATATTAAAATTATTTTGCTTTGTACATGATATTGGAGTGGTAGAAAGTGAAAAGGACCATGCAATTTGTGGAAAGAAGTATGTAGAAGAGATTATAGAAGATTTAAATATTACGCAAGAATTTTTAGATATTAATAATATAGATATAAGTATTGAAAGTTTAATTAAAACAATTAAAGCTATGATAGAATATCATATTATATATTCACTTCTTTCAGGTGAAGGAAGTGATGCATTTGTAGAAAATGGTTATAAAGCATTTTTACAAGATATAAAAGAAACAAAATTAGATCAAAAAGATATTTCGAAGATATTATTTTTATTTACTATTGGAGATATTATAGCTGTAAATGAGATTATTTTTGATGAAGCAAAGTACAGAAGGTTAAAAGAAACATATAAGTTTTTTAATGAAATTATAGAAGAGAAGCCTCATAGTAGAAATAAGCAAGAAGTAGCATTAGAAAGACTAAGTGATTTAACAGGAGAGATAGATAAAAATAAAATAAAAAATGTACTAGATAAAGTAATGGAAGAAAGCAAGAGCAATTCAAAAGAATTTTTAGAAAATTTATATGATTTGGAACATTTTTTTCATTTTGTGGCAATTATGAAATCACTAAATGATACAGAATATACAATAAAATTGATTGATAACTTGATACAATTAATTATACAAAAAGTGGGAAAAGTAGCTATAAAGAATACAACAATTACTTGGATACCAAATAATAAAAGTAGGCAAGCGGTTACTAATATCAAAAATGGAACATTGTTTAGATGCATTGATAAATTAATAAGAACCACAGATAGTGAAATGATATTTGAAGACAACAAAATAATAGTAGAGAAAAGAAATGACAAGATTTATGTGGATATAGAAATGTTGTAGACCTTGTTAGAAATATAAGTAGTTTTATTAATTAAGTTGCCATTTAAACCAGAAATCGTTGGCAACTAAATTTTATAAGGAGTGAATTATAAATGAGAATACTTTTTATGGGAACACCTGATTTTGCAAGAGAAAGTTTAGAAGCGGTTTACAAAGCTGGTTATGAAATTATAGGAGTTGTAACAAATCCTGATAGGCCAAAAGGGAGAGGAATGAAAATGATTCCTTCACCAGTTAAAGAATATGCAATTGAAAAAGGATTTAAAATTTATCAACCAGAAAAAGTAAAAAACAATACAGAGTTTATTGAAGAAATTAAAAATTTAAAACCTGATGTTATATGTGTTGTAGCATATGGAAAGATATTACCAAAAGAAATATTAGATATACCAAAACAAGGTTGTATTAATGTTCATGGTTCATTGTTACCAAAATACAGAGGTGCAGCTCCAATACAATGGGCAGTTCTAAATGGAGATAAAACAACAGGAATTACAACAATGTATATGAACGAAGGAATGGATACAGGAGATATGATATTAAAAGAAGAAGTCACAATTGGAGATAATGAAACAACAGGAGAATTGTGGGATAGACTTTCAAAAATTGGAGGAGATCTTTTAGTAGAGACATTAAAAAGAATAGAAGAAGGAAATGCTCCAAGAGAAAAACAAGGAGAAGATTTTACGCTAGCACCAATGTTAGATAAGCAAATGGCAAAAATTGATTGGGAAAATCAAACAGCAAAACAAATTAAAAATTTAGTAAGAGGCTTAAATCCAATAATGGGTGCATATACATTTTTAAATGGAAAAAAAATAAAATTTTGGAAAGTTGATTTAGCAAAAGAAAGTGAAGTAATGGTAGAAGAAATAGAAACTTTTGCAAATGGAACTGTTATTGTATCAGACCCTAAAGATGGTTTATTCATAAAAGCTAAAGATGGAATTATTAAAGTTGTAGAAATTCAAGGAGAAAATGCAAAGAGAATGCCTATACAGGATTTCTTGAGAGGAAATAATATAGAAGAGTTTGAAGTTTTTAAATAAATTATAGTGATAGTACTTGAAAATTATGTCAAATTATTATAAAATTAAAAATAGCTACAGTTGGTATTCTTTTCAAGTTTTTGATTGAAGAGAATAGTTTTTATCATAAGGAGGCATAGATGAAAATGAACTTAAGATTTAGCAGTGCAGACGGAACGGTAGAGGTCGACTCTTCTACAGGTAAGGTTGTACCAAATACCTATAGAAAAGAAAAAGAGGATATTGCATATGTAATACATTCTGTATATACCTCGAAAAGACAGAAGGAAGAAAAAAAGAAAAAATGATGAAAACACCACTTAGGCACTGATAATAAGGTGCCTAGAACAACAAAAGAGCCTATTCTTTGAAGTGAACCCAAATTATTAGACAAAAAAGTTTAATAAGGAGGGTTCATTTTTATGGCAAAATATTCAAATGATTT
>CANPDB010000049.1 GCA_947572725.1 uncultured Clostridium sp.
AAACTA
Source organism: uncultured Clostridium sp. (assembly GCA_947572725.1). Lineage (GTDB taxonomy): Bacteria > Bacillota > Clostridia > TANB77 > CAG-508 > CAG-269. The sequence continues at coordinate 7 of CANPDB010000049.1, forward strand.
GATATTTGTGTTTAATCCTAGTTACCCACTTAAAATAATGCAGAGCCAAGAATATATAATAAATAACATAAAAGATTACAATATAATAGATATTAATTATAACTCTTTAGATTTTGAAAATCTAAAAGAATATCATAAATTAAATGATTATATTAAACGAAGATATAAAAAGCACATGAATAATTTTGTCTTAATTGATGAAGTTCAAATGTGTGAAGGTTTTGAGAAAACAATAAATAGTCTACATGCAGAAGAAAAATACGATATATATATAACTGGTTCTAATGCTTTTTTGCTAAGCAGTAATTTAGCTACATTATTTACAGGAAGAACATTTGAGGTTAAAGTTTATCCATTTTCTTTTAAAGAATATATTGATTATTTTAAATATAACAATATAGATACTGCTTTTGATAATTATGTAATGGAAGGTGGAATGTCAGGGTCATATTTATATAATTCCATAGAAAGAAAGTATGATTATTTAAATGATATTTATAATACATTGATAGTTAGAGATATTTTTGAAAGAAATAAAATAAAAGATGAAAAACTAATGTGTTCACTAAACGATTTTTTAATGGATAATATATCTAATAGAACATCTTTAAGAAACGTTGCTAATTCATTAAATAATATTAATTTAGTGACTAATCATAAAACTGTTGGAAATTATATTGAATATTTGTGTGAAGCATTTGCTTTTTATAAAATAAGTAGATATGATATAAAAGGTAAAAAATATTTAAATAGTGACGAAAAATATTATTTGTCTGATCATGCATTTAGATATGCTCGTTTAGGTACAAAATCTTTAGATTATGGTAGAGTCTACGAAAATATTGTTGCAATTGAACTGTTAAGAAGAGGCTATGAAGTATATACAGGAATATTATATAATAAGGAAGTAGATTTTATAGCAGTAAAAAGAAATGAAAAAATTTATATACAAGTTTCTGATAATATAGACTATGAAAAAACTATGCAAAGGGAAGTAGAGCCTTTATTACAAATAAAAGATGCATATCCAAAAATAATAATAGCAAGAACAAGGCATGAAGATTATCAATATGAAGGTATACAAATATATGATATTGCTAATTGGCTTATGAAATAATAAATATAAATACAGTATTTTTTATATTATAATCATCTATGTAATATGTAGATAGGATAAGTCATGTCAAAAAATTTGACATGACTTTTAAAATTTGATTTTGAATAATTATAAATTTTTACAAACTCAAAAAACGAACATTTGTATAAAATTACAATTTGAGATTTTAATAGCTTATAAAATATTTTTACATTATATTTAGACCTCTGAAAATCGTTTTTAAGCAATTTTTATTATTTAATCAACAAATTACTTTATTATAAAATTAACTAATCTAATTTAGATTTATGAAAATATACTAAAAATGTAAAATTATCTAATAATATATTGATATTCCTAGTAGTTATAATAGATACCAAATATCACAAAAAAACACTAAAAAAACGACGCACGAGAATCGATTTTAAGGCGTTTTTAAGAAATAGGCATATAGTTTGTTGTCTAAAAATCTGACTAATTATAGAATTTCAAGCATTTTAGAGATTTTGAAAATTTTTAAAGATAAATTTTAGATTATAACAATAAAATTTAATTAGATATAAAATTATAAAGACTAATTATAAAAATAGCTAAAAATTGATTTTGAGATGTTATAAAATATTAATATATAAGTGATTACAAAAGATTATATATAAGAATATAAATATAAAGATACTAAAGTAATATAAGTGAATATTAGCAGTTGTAAGACAGCTAAGTACCAGATATATGTAAAAGTATAGGTATTTGGCTGTTTTATATTATGCTCCTATTCCTTTTTGCACAAAACTTTGATTTTGTGCAATGTTGTACTTATACAAAACCTTTATTGTTTTTATTAGTTTCTCTCTCCTTCTTTTGCTCATTTTTAAAAATTAACTTTTTAAAATATAAAAAGAATTTTAAAATTTTAATATAATTTTCATCTTAAAACTCTTTATTATATTTATTAAATTATTAGATTTAAAATATAGATTTAGAATTTCTTATTTAAACCTTTTCAAATAATCATCAATCTTATCAATAAAATCATCATTATTTTTAGTTTGAGTCATTTGCTGTATAACTTGTTCTGTAACATCTGCAACTGGCATACTATTCATTGCTTTTCTTAATGCAAAAACTGTTTCTTTTTCTTTTGGTGTTAATAATAAGTCCTCTCTCCTTGTTCCAGACTTGTTAATGTCAATTGCTGGAAAAATTCTTCTTTCTGATAGTTTTCTATCTAAGTGAACTTCCATATTACCTGTTCCCTTAAATTCCTCAAATATAACGTCATCCATTCTACTTCCTGTATCGATTAATGCTGTTGCTAAAATTGTTAAGCTTCCACCATGTTCTATATTTCTAGCAGCTCCAAAGAATTTTTTAGGCTTATGTAATGCCGCTGGGTCAATACCTCCAGATAACGTTCTTCCTGAAGATGGAATTACTAAGTTGTATGCCCTAGTAAGTCTTGTTATACTATCTAATAAGATAACAATGTCCTTTCCTTGCTCTATAAGTCTTTTTGCTCTTTCTAATACCATTTCAGCAACTTTAACATGATGTTCTGGTAATTCATCAAATGTTGAATGAATTACTTGTCCTTTGATTGAGCGTTTCATATCTGTTACTTCTTCAGGTCTTTCATCTATTAATAGTACGATTAGTTCAACTTCTGGATTGTTTGTTGTAATGCTATTTGCTACTTTTTTTAGTAATGTTGTTTTTCCTACTTTAGGAGGAGCCACAATCATTCCTCTCTGCCCTTTTCCTATTGGACACATTAAATCTATAATTCTTGTAGCGTAGTCGTTTGGTTGTGTTTCAAGTTTTAGTCTTTCATTTGGATAGATTGGAGTTAATTCGTCAAATCTCTTTCTTTTCATTGCTTTTTCAGGGTGTTCTCCATTTACTTCACCAACGAATATTAATGATGGGAATTTCTCCCCTTCTCTAAATCGTGAAATTCCTTTAATTATATCCCCTGTGTCTAGTCTAAATCTTCTTACTTGAACCATTGAAACATAAACGTCTTTATCACTAGATAAGAAGTTTTCTCCTCTTAAAAATCCATATCCATCAGGTAGTATGTCTAATATTCCTTCTACAATTTCATCCCCATCAGTTGTTAATTTATAGTCAACTATTGGCTCTCCATTTTCATCATACATTCTTTCTTCATTGTTTGTTTCTTTTTCTATGTTTTTATGGTTAATTGTTTCTCTTTCCTCTTTTCTTTCTGTTTGTTCTGTTGTATTTCCTAGTATTTGCTTTAATACAATTATTAATTCTTCTTTTTTTAGTTTTGAAGTGTTTTTGATATTGTGTTCTTTGGCTAATGTTCTTAAGTCAGTCAAAGTCATTGAATTTAAATCTATCATAGATTCCTCCTTCATTTTTATTTTTTAATTATTATTTTGTTTTTTGGGAAAATTGTACGAATATAATAAAACATATATAGATTATAACATAGTTTAATTAAAAATGGAACAAAATCATATAAAAAAGTAAAATTTTTACATATATAGTTACAATTCATATTTTAAATTTTCTACTCGCTCTCAGGAGTGTATATATTAATTTTTTTAGGCTCCCCCAAGTAATCCCTACTCGTATCTTCCTAAAAAATTGAATATATAAACTCCTTCGCGCTATTTAAACTAATAATTCTGAATTGTAACTATATAGAAAAAATATATGGAATGCAATTAAAATTACATTCCATTATCTATATATACTCTTTCATTTGGATAATACATATCTAGTTTTTCTCTAGCAGTTTGTTCTATAAATTCTAAAGAACTTACATCATCCTTTTTCTTAGCTAATTCTTCTTTATATTCTTTTTGTTCTTCAATTTTCTGTGATAGATCATCAATATTTTTACTATATTGATTTAATGTCTTTTGTTGATTTGTTAATGTTAATATCACATAAATTGCAACTATTACAATTAGTAATTTTTGATATATCTTTTTCTTTTTTTTCATAAGTAATCTCTCCAATTTAAATGTATGAAAATTCCGCAAATCTTCTATATATATTATTCTACACTTTTTCGCATAATCCTTCCTATTTTTTTAATTTTTTACACTATTTTTAATTTTAGTGTTCTTTTTTAGGTTATGTTGGATTCTTTTAAAAGATTTTGTAGAATTTTTCCTAATATTGATAATCAAAAAGGAAACAGGTTTAAAAAATATCTTTCGTATTATTTGGTACATATATTTAAGCGGAGTTAATAATATATGTAGTATACTGCCGATTATCTTTTTTAGAAAGTTAATAATTGTAACATTTACTTTTATGATATGCGAACTAAGAAATAACATATATAATAAAATGCCCAATATGATGCCTATAAATAGAAATAAACGAATTTCACCATTATTGAATACAAATATAGAATATAAAATAATACATCCTGTTAAAATCCAAAATAATATGTCTTCTATATATGTCATCATGTCATTTGTTTTAAATGTTTTTCTCAATATTCTGAAAAAGTCAAATAATAGTCCTATTAAAAAGCCATTTACAATAAATATTAGAAATAGATTTGTTTGAGTTATAATCATAAAATTATTTGCTCTCCTTAATACTTTTTATTTGAAGATTTTACTTATTATACTTCCTGTTGTTTTTTCTGCTGTTTTATCACTATAATTTAGAGATGAAATGTCTCCTTCTACTATTACTTCTGATGTGTCTATACTTAATTTGTTGATTCTTAAATTTTCTCCTTTTACTGTTAAAAGTCCTAGTTCTGTTTCTAGTATAACTACTTGGTCATCAAAGCTAAGTACATCTAGTACTCCTGATATACTTAATTTTCCTCTATTTTCTAATATTAAGTTTTGTATAACTCCAGTGGTATTTATTGTTTTTCTTTCTTCTACTGTCATGTCCTCTACCTCCCTATTTTTTTCTTGCTAAATTATATATATTCAGGGTTTGTCTTGTTTAGAACTAATTTATTTAATTATATTTGGATATTTTGTTGATTCAATTATGTAAATGTAGTATAATTCCTATTAACAATTGTGCAACATAATAGTATTTAGAACTATTCTAAATACTTAATAAAGAAATGGAGGCTGATAAAATGCAAGATGATTTATATGTAAACGTGTATACTCGGAGTACAGATGTAAGTGGTTCGTGTAAGTTATTTTCTGTTCATTTCCCTAATAAAACAAATTATCGTTTTTTAGTTGATTGTGGTATGTTTCAGGGAAAAAAAGAAAATTTGCGGCTTAACGAGATGATTCCATTTGATGCAGAAAAGATTAATGCTGTTTTCATTACGCATAATCATACAGATCATACGGGATTGCTACCACTTTTAGTTAAGCAAGGATTTAATAGAAATATATATACAACCTATGCAACTTCAAAGATAATTGACATAGGCTTGTATGATAGTTGCAAAATAAATTCTGGTGAACTAAGAAAACCATTATATACATCAGATGATGTAGAGAAGACTCTGAAAAAAGTTTGGAGATGTGTATTAAAAAGAGAAATACATCCACATAAAAATGTTACTGCAAGATTCTTTTGTAATGGACATTTAGTTGGTGCAGCTGTGTTGTATGTGACTATAAGCTATCCTGGATATGATGACATTAACTTGTTATTTACTGGTGATTATAATAACAAGAATGCATTTTTTAATGTTGAGAGATTACCAAAAGATGTCAGAAATTCTAATATTTCTGCTCTATTTACAGAATCTACTTATGGTGATATAGATTCAACTGATAAATCTTTTGAGCCTTGTCTGGAACACAATATTATACAAGCAGCAAAAGAAGGAAAAACAGTTGTATTGCCATCATTTGCTCTAGGAAGATATCAGGAAATACTTTTATTTTTGAAAACTCTTCAAAAACAGGGCAAAATTCCTTTGAATATGGAAATATGGGGAGATGGCCTTACTGGACAAGAATATACTAGACGGTACTTGTATGAAGATCTTGGAATAAAACAAAGATATAGAGATTTTCTACCATATAATTTTAAATTTATTCCTAGAAATGAAAAACGAAAATACAGAGAGGAAATTCTTGGAGATCCTTCTCCGAAATTTATACTTGCTCCAGGTGGAATGGGATATTATGGCCCAATTCAGAAATATATTTCTCACTATTTGTCTGATGAAAATGCTTTAATTCATTACTTAGGGTATTGTGCAGAAGAGTCAAAAGCCTATCAGTTACTAAATGCAGATTATGGCGATGAAGTTATATATTCTGGCATTCTGCACACCAAAAAGTGTGAGATAAGGAGAACTGGAGAGTGCTCAGGGCATGCTAAGAGAGATATTTTATTGGCATTTGCTAATGATTTAGCAAATGTAAAATTTATAGGGATAACTCATGGCGAACAGGAAACACGGAAAAAGTTTGCAAGTTACTTACGCAAAAATTTATCAAATACTTCAACTCAAATTGGAGTAATGCACCCAGATTATGGATACAGAATTACTTCAGACGGAGTTATTAAAACATTCTTAACAAATTTTCAAAATTAGTTTTTATTTAGTCTTTATAAAATTCTTTAGAGGAATTGAGCTAAGATTCCTTATCTTTATTCTATAAAAAGAGGAGATTCCAAACGGATTCTCCCCTTTTCATATTATAAGAAATTTTACACAGCATATTTTATCTTTGATTACTAAAGTTCAACAGCTAAAGAATACTAATAGAAGAACTTCTATACAAAATTTAAGACAAAACACTCTCATGTATTTCATTTAAAACTTTATCATCTATCACATTTTTAAAAGTAATAGAAATCTTAGATTCAGAAACATCAAACTCAAGCATATCAAGTTTATTCTTTTCAATAATATCTAATATACTTCTAATTGCATCTAAATTTCTAATAATGCCATTTCCTATTATAGAAATTCTAGAAACATCTTTTTTAACTACACTTTTAATAGTGTTTTCTTCTATGATATCTGAAATAACAGTTCCTGGCTTATTATTAAAAGTAGATTTTGTTATAATAGGAATTTTAAACTTCTCCCCTATTTCAACACATCTATTATGAAGAACTTTCGCTCCTTCACTTGATATTTCAAGCATTTCTTCATATGATAATGCTGATAATTTTTGGGCATCTTCTACCTTATTTGGATCAGTTGTATATACTCCATCTACATCAGAAAATATATAACAATTTTTTGCTTTTAAAGCTGAAGCAATTGCTACTGCTGTTGTATCAGATCCTCCTCTACCAAAGGTTGTAATATCCATATTTTCATTAATTCCTTGAAAACCTGCAATTATTACAATTTTCTTTTGGGATAATTCTTCTTTAATTCTAGATGTATCTATTGTTTTTATTAATGCATCTTGATTAGTTTTATTTGTATATATACCTGCTTGCCATCCTGTTAGTGATATTGCAGGATATCCCATATTGTTAAGTAAAATGCTTAATTTTGCTGTTGATATTTGTTCTCCTGCACTTAATAGTGCATCCATTTCTCTTATTTCTAAATTTGAAGCTAATTCTTTTGCTTGTGATATAAGATTATCAGTCGTTTTTCCTTGAGCAGATAAAACAACAACAATATTATTTTCTTTATTGTATAAATCTATAATTTTATTAGCTACCGTTTTTAACTTTTCGTTGTCTGCAACGGAACTACCTCCAAATTTCATTACTATAGTGTCTATTTTGACCACCTCTTTAAAATTTAATTGAAATAAGGCATGTTCATAATTTGTTCATTTTTTATAAAGTAATTTACATGCCTATTCTTATATTATATGAAGTATATCACATTATGTTTACTTAATTATTTCTCTTATTAATATGTAAAATATGCATTTTATTTATTGTTTCATATTTATATAGTATGATATTAAACTAGTTATTAATAATAATTGTACTTATATTATTATATATTTGATTTTAAATAGCTTTCCATAAATTCATCAATTTCGCCATTCATTACAGCTTCTACATTCCCTAGTTCATAATTTGTTCTGTGGTCTTTAACCATAGTATATGGACAAAATACATATGAACGAATTTGGCTTCCCCAAGCTATTTCTTTTTGATCACCTTTTAAATCTTCAATCTTTTCTTTTTGTTCTTTTTCTTTTAAATCTAATAATTTTGATTTTAACATTTTCATTGCTGTTTCTCTATTTTGTATTTGAGAACGCTCAGATTGACAAGCTACGACAATGTTTGTTGGGATATGTGTAATTCTTACTGCTGATGATGTTTTATTTATATGTTGACCACCTGCTCCAGAAGCTCGATATGTATCTATTCTTAAATCATCTGGATTAATTTCTATTTCTATATCATCTGTAATTTCTGGTAGAACTTCGACTGATGCAAAAGAAGTATGTCTTCTTCCTCCTGAGTCAAAAGGTGATATTCTAACTAATCTATGAACTCCTTTTTCGCATTTCATATAGCCATAGCTATTATCTCCTATAATCTCAAATGTAACACTTTTTAATCCTGCTTCTTCCCCATCTAAATAATCCAATTCTTTTACTTGATAATTATTTTTAGTTGCCCATCTTGTATACATTCTATAAAGCATTTCAGCCCAGTCTTGAGATTCTGTTCCTCCTGCTCCTGGATGTATTGTGATAATAGCATTGTTTATATCATATTTGCCAGATAATAGAGTTTGTAATTCAAATTTTTCTAAATCTTTTTGAAGTTGTTTTGTATTTTTTATTATATCATTTTCTATTGCTTCATCTGATTCTAATTCCACTAACTCTGTTAATTCAAGAAGATTGTTTGTTTCGTTTATTATTCTTTGGTATTCAGTACATTTTCCTTTTATGTTTTTTATTTTTGATAATACTTGATTTGAGTTTTTTTGGTCATTCCAAAAGTTTGGTTCTGATGTTTGTATTTCTAAATTTTTTAGTTCTTTTTCTAATACTGCTATGTCAAAGAGATTCACCCAATTCTTTTATTTTTTCTTGCACTAAATGAAGTATTTTTGTGTTTTCTTCTAACTCAATCATTTTATCACACTCCTATTTCTTTATCAACTTTAATTATTATATTTATTTAGTATAATAACATAAAAAGAAATAATTAACAAGGTTTAGTCTCTATATTTTATTTGAGTTAACAACACAAGCCAGCCAGAAAAAAATCTAGCTGATATTAAAAACAACCTTCTTATTAAATCGTTTAATAAGAAGGTTTGCTAATTTTATTATTCCTATTAATGTTGTTTAAAATATCCTATAATAGAACATACCAATAAAATTGACTCTAATATTATCCCCATAATTGAAAATATAAATATGTTATAAGCCAACCATAAGATACCAGCTACAATTCCTAATAATTTATATGCTTTTACATCCTTTTGCCATAATGCAAATGTTGTAACTAATGTTGCAATTACTGATAATAAGCTAAGTGGTCCATTATACGTAAAAATAGTTAATACTACAATAAGTAAAATTGTTATAATTAATATTAATATGTCTATCTTTTTATTAATTTCTTTACCTTTAGCTTTTTTTGCTTCTTGAATTATAAGTGTTAAATCACGAAATATCATTATAATCGACATAGCTGCACCTGTATATCCATTAAGCATAGCCATTGCAATAGTCTGCCCAATATGTGCTACAAAATTTGCTATTAGTATTTTGTTTCTATCTTTTAAAAGATAGCTTAAACTTAAAACTGCAAAGTATAGTATCGTGATTATTTGTGAAACAATGTAAATAGATGTGATTTCCATTTTTATACCTCCCAATTAATTAGATAATAACAAAATGCTGACATTTAGCATTTCTAGTATGTCAGCATTTCTTTGTAATATTCTATTTTCCGCAACAATTCTTGTACTTTTTACCGCTCCCACATGGACAAGGATCATTTCTACCAATTTTAGGCTCTTCATTTCTTACAGTTCTATCAACATCAGTACCTATCTTTGCACCACCATCAACACTATGAATAGCCTCTAAAGCTGCACCTGTGATTTTTGCTGCTTCTTGTCTTTTTGCATCTCCTTGTTGTCTAATATGCATTAGGATTTTTGTTACATCAACTTTGATATCACTAATCATTTCATCAAACATATCAAAACCTTCAAGTCTATATTGAACTACTGGGTCTTTTTGTCCATAAGCACGAAGTCCTATACCATTTTTTAATTCATCCATACTGTCAATATGGTTCATCCATTTTTCATCAACAACTTTTAACATTACAACTCTTTCAAGTTCTCTTAATTGTTCTGAACCAATTTCTTCTTCTTTTTGAGTATAGATTTCCATTGCTTTTTTCTTTAATATTTCTGTAATTTTTTCTGTATTATTTTTGTTCTTTTTGATTTCTTGTAGCATATCAATTCCAAAGATATTCATTATTTCAGTATTTAATGATTCTACATTTAATTGTTGATCTTCTCCTTCAATGAACATTCCTACAATGCTGTCTGCTACTGAATCTATCATATTTACTATGCTATCATGTATATTTTCTCCATCAAGTACTTGTCTTCTTTGTTTGTAAATAATTTCTCTTTGTGCATTCATTACATCATCATATTTTAATACATTTTTACGAATACTGAAGTTTCTTCCTTCTACTTTCTTTTGAGCATTTTCAACTGTTTTTGATATTATTCTAGAATCAATTGGTAAGTTTTCGTCTGCTCCTAATGTGTTGTAAACTTTTGTTATAGAATCTCCACCAAAGATTTTCATTAAGTCATCATCTAATCCAATGTAGAATTTAGATTCTCCAAGGTCTCCTTGACGACCAGAACGTCCTCTTAATTGGTTGTCGATTCTTCTTGATTCGTGTCTTTCTGTTCCTATTATTTTTAGACCACCAGCATTTATTACTTTTTCTTTTTCTTCTTTGATTTCGCTATCATATTTTTTTACTAATTCATTGAATTGTTCTCTTGCTTTTATTATGTTTTGGTCATCTGTTTCATAATATGTGTTTGCTTCTTCTATTAGTTCAGGAGAAACTTTTTTTCTTCGCATTTCTTCTTTTGCTAAGAATTCACTATTTCCTCCAAGCATAATGTCAGTACCACGACCTGCCATGTTTGTTGCAATTGTTACTGCTCCATATTTACCAGCTTGTGCTACTATTTCAGCTTCTTTTTCGTGATATTTTGCATTTAATACTTCGTGTTTTATTCCTTCTTTTTGTAGTAATTTACTTAATTTTTCAGATTTTTCAATTGAAACTGTACCAATTAATACGGGTTGTCCTTTTTTGTTGCTTTCTTTAATGTTTTCTACAATTGCTCTAAATTTAGCATTTTCATTTTTATAAATAACATCGTTTTGATCATCACGAATCATTGGTTTGTTTGTTGGTATTTCAACAACATCTAAGTTGTATATTTCTTCAAATTCTGCCTCTTCTGTCATAGCTGTACCTGTCATACCAGATAATTTATCATACATTCTAAATAAGTTTTGGAATGTTATTGTTGCAAGTGTTTTTGATTCATCTGCAATTTTTACATTTTCTTTTGCTTCTATTGCTTGATGTAATCCGTTGTTGTATCTTCTACCATACATAATACGACCTGTGAATTCGTCTACAATTAAAACTTCTCCATCTTTTACGATATAATCAATGTCTTTTTTCATAATACCATGTGCTCGTAATGCTTGGTTTACATGGTGTACTAATGTAGAGTTTTCTAAATCATTAAAGTTTTCAAGTCCAAATGCATCTTCTGCTTTTTTAATTCCTTTTTGTGTTAATGATGCTGATTTTGCTTTTAAGTCAACAATGTAGTCATATTTTTCGTTATCTTCTGCTTGGTCAAAGTCTTTTACATCTTCTTCTACAATTACTTTTGGAGATAATTTTTTTACAAAGTTATCTGCTTTTTTGTATAAGTCTGATGACTCATTTGCTCTACCTGATATGATTAATGGTGTTCTTGCTTCATCTATTAAAATACTATCAATTTCATCGACAATTGCATAATGTAGACCTCTTTGTACTAATTGGTCTTTGTATATAACCATATTGTCTCTTAGATAGTCAAATCCAAATTCATTGTTTGTTCCATATGTTACATCTGCATTATAGGCTTCTTGTTTTTCTTGTGGTTCCATTCCAGCTATAACAAGTCCTACTGAAAGTCCTAGGAATTTATATAATTTTCCCATCCATTCACTATCTCTTTTGGCTAGATAGTCATTGACTGTAATAACATGTACACCTTTTCCTTCTAATGCATTTAAGTATACTGGAAGTGTTGCTACTAATGTTTTACCTTCCCCTGTTTTCATTTCGGCAATTCTACCTTGGTGTAAAATAATACCACCTATTAATTGAACATCAAAATGTCTCATTCCTAATACTCTTTTTGATGCTTCTCTTACTACTGCAAATGCTTCTGGAAGTATGTCATCTAATGTTTTTCCTTCTTGCAATTTCTTTTTGAAATATTCTGTTTTTCCTCTTAATTCGTTATCACTCAATTTTGATATTTCTTCTTCTAATCCATTAATTTGGTTCACTAATGGCATTACTCTTTTAACTTCTTTTTCACTGTATGTTTTAAATAGTTTCATATTGAACTTTTCCTCCTAAGTTTTTTATATTTTTTTACTTAGTTACTATATCATTAAAAGATGTTTTTAGCAAGTGATTTTTATAAAATTTTCTTATATAGAACAACAGTGGTTACTGGTCAGCCTTGCTCTTATATTTTTAATGTGAAAGCTTACTATATAATTTTTGAAATACCGCGTAAGCGACCAAACGAGCGAAGCAAGTGCGATTGGAGCAACTTACAGACCAGTATCTTTTATTCTGGAAGTTGCGACACACAAGGTATGAAAAAATCATATAGTAAGCTTTCACACAAGAGTAATAATTAATACGGCTGACTAGTAACCAACAGTGGCATGATTAAAGTTTTATGACCTTTTAGATTAGTTTTCATGCTACGCCCGTTGTTCGTCCGCGAAAATTTCATAGAAATCTTCTGTAGAATGTATTCTTATTGTATAGGTAAAATCTTCGATTTTCCTATACAATAAGAAGGTGGTTCCGATAAATGGAACCACCTTTTTTCGATAACCATATGAACTACTTGGTTAAATGTGCATTTAGCTCACCGATTGCCCATGACAAGTCATTTATTACAGCTTGTAATAGCATTATAAATAAACTTGCATGATCTGTATCAAGCGGCGGAATGGTAGGATTATTCTGGAAGATTTCCAGCATTTTACAAAGCCGAAAATCTTGAACTGCATACCCTGCAAGATACTCCCGCTTTTTTGCCTCATCAATAGCAAGTACTGGTATTTTAGGAATATGCATATTCCTTTTTAGATATGAACACCATTTCTCCAACTCTTCAATGAGATATTGCCTTTCCACTTCCAAGTTTACAAGATATTCTTTAATATTCTTTCTAGATATCTTGCCATCTCTAACCTTTTCCATTTCCATCGCTAACTGCCGTGCCTCTGAACCTACTTCGTTATTCATATATTATCTCCTTTCTGCTTCAATTTAGAGTACAAATATTATATCACATTATGCAAACACAATCAATATTTGGTTTTTATTAGTATGAGTTTTTTTCGCTGGGGAATTCCCTAGATTTCAATATTTTTAAGCTCTA
>CANPDB010000050.1 GCA_947572725.1 uncultured Clostridium sp.
AACTTTTTCAAATTTTTTTCATTTTTCTATTGACTTTTTATAGCTGGTCAATCTATTTCTATTTTTATAATATACTATGCCACTTTAATTCCTGTATTTTTAACTTCGACTACAAAAGGAGTCTCATCATTTTCATAATCATTAATGCTAATAATATGTGGTTCTATCCTATTATCAATTTTTCTTCTTAATAAAGTTAGCTTTACTTCTTCGTCAAATTTATCTGTTTTTATATCATCTGTAATAACTGCTATGTCTATATCGCTATCTTCATTTTCCATTCCTTTTGCATAAGAACCAAATAATATTATAGCTACTACATTATAATTTTCTTTTACAATGGCAATATATTTCTCTACTATGTTTGCTATTTCGTCGCTTATTTTTACTTTAACATTGTTTCTAACCATACCTTTACCTCCTCAATTTGGTTTATTTTTTCTTCTGTATATTCATCAGTACATTTATTATAGAACTCTCTTTTATAATCATCATATCTTGTATTTAGATTAAACTTTGTTATTTCAACTAAATCATTGGCTTGTTTTTCCGTCACTTCTAAATTCATCTTTTCTGCTAAATACAATAAATCATGTGTTTTAGGAGCATACGGAGCTCCTTTATTATTTTTTGCATAAAGTGCTTTTAATAGTTTCTCTATAACCATTTGCCCGAAAAATAAACAATAACTATTTTTTCTACTATTATGCAATAAATTCATTACATTATAATCTTCATTAGAACTTTCTAACCAATATTTCATCAAATCTATATTATCCATAGCATTCCTCTCTTTCAATATATATTATAACACTAAAATTTGTTGTTTACTATATATTAATATCTTTTATAAAAAATTGAACTCATTTTTGGAACTCAAATTAACTATTTTTATTAAAAACTAGCAATAAAAATTATATTAAAAAACCGTAAAAATGTTGAAACTTCAGCATTTTCACGGAGTTCATTGGCTGGGCTGGTGGGATTCGAACACACGCATGCCAGAGTCAAAGTCTGGTGCCTTACCGCTTGGCTACAGCCCAATATAAAATATAATATATATGGTAATTTAAATGGGGTGGAAGATGGGATTCGAACCCACGATCTCCAGTGCCACAAACTGGCGCGTTAACCAGCTACGCCACATCCACCATCATTAGATGTGTTTTTTAACACATTTAATATTATAACCAATTTCCACCCTATTTGTCAACCATTTTTTAAAAATTCACTATTTTTTTATAATAATTTGTGTTACTGTTCAAATTTAATATTACATACTAGCTCCTAGAAGTGTATATATTAATTCTCTTATTGTGATACCATACTACTTGGATCTATTCCATATTGCTTATATAACCAACTTGTATAATCAAATGGTGTTAAAGTTTCTGGTAATCCATAATCAACTCCATCAGTTTCTACTCTTAAAGATGTAATCTTAGGAGGATTAACTGGTGTACTCACTTCAGAATTTCCACCTTCTTCACTTCCTTCAGCAGCTTTAACTTCTACTGCTTCTATTTTATGAACAACATCTAAACCCTCTATTACTTTACCAAATGAAGTATAATTTCCATTTAATGAAGAAGTAGCTTTTGTCATAATAAAGAATTGTGAACTTCCAGAATTATATGAATCCTCTGCTAATGATGAAGAATATTGTGTATAATCATTTCTTGCCATACCAATAACACCTTCATCAAATTTCAACTTATTATTTACTCCATTAGAAATAAATTCACCTTTAATAGAATATTTCTTATCTTCTCCACCATCTTTTAAATCAGATATAGACGCTGAACCTTGTCCAGTTCCTTCCTTATCTCCACCTTGAATCATAAAATCTTTAACAATTCTGTGGAAAGTTAATCCATCATAAAACCCACGATTTGCAAGTGTTACAAAATTTGCAATCGTTTCAGGTGCTAACTCTGGATACAATTCAAATTTTATAGTTCCAAAGTTTTCTACTTCCATTGTTGCAACAGGATTCTTAACCTCCATTGTTGCATTTCTATAATATCCATATCCTATTACTGCTATTAATACAATTATTAAAATTAAAGCTATTATCCAAATAATATTTTTAACATTTTTCATTTTTATATTCCTTTCCTTTGTGCCAAAAGGGGCGGGTCTTTTTGGCAATTAATAATATATTTACTTTTTGGCAATGGTTGCCATTTAAACCCGGAACCGTTGGCAACCTAACAACTACTAAATTAAATTGTCAAATATAAATTGTTCTTGCATTCTTTTTAATGCTTGTTTTATTGTTCTTGCTCTTACTTCTCCTATTCCTTCTACTTCGTCTAAGTCTTCTATGTCAGCTGCTAAAATGTGTTGGAATGATTTAAATGAGTCTATTAAGTTTTCTACTATGTTTGCTGGCATTCGTGGTACTTTGTTTAAGATACGATATCCTTTTGTATATACTCCTATTTCATCATAGTTTTCAAATGTTTCGTATCCTAATAGTTTTGCAATTGTAGTTTCTTTTAATAGTTCTTCATAGTCTAATTCTTGAAGTCCTTCTATTACTTTTTCTGGAGTTCTTCGTTTTCGTCCAGGAACAATGTAGTCTTTTATTATAAAGGTTTCCTCAGTTTCTAAGCCTCCTATTAATTCCTCTAGTTGCATTTTTACAAGCCTTCCGTCGTTTCCTAGTGCATAGATTTGTCTTTGTATTTCTTCTACAATTCTCATAACCATTTCTGCTCTTTGTATTGCTTCAATCACATTTTGTAAGGTTACTATGTCATTAAATTCATATTCATTTAATAAGTTTAGTTTGTTGTCAAATACTTTTTTGTATTTTTCTACTGTTTGGATTGCTTGGTTTGCTTTGTTTAATAATGCGTCTGTATCTTCTAATATGTATCTATCATTACCTTTAAATACTGTTATTATACTTCTTCTTTGTGATATACTTATTACTAACTCTCCTGTTTGTTTTGCTGTTCTCTCAGCTGTTCTATGCCTTGTCCCTGTTTCTGTTGTAGCAATATTGTATGATGGTATTAATTGTGCATTTGCATACAAAATTTTCTTTAAATCTCCACTTAGTATAATTGCTCCATCCATTTTGGCTAGTTCATATAGTTTAGATGATGAGTATTCTTCATTTATTGTAAATCCTCCATCAACTACTTGTTTTAATACCTCGCTATTGTCTGTTATTAACAATAATGCTCCTGTTCTTGCTCTTAATATATTTTCTAGCCCATCACGTATTGGGGTTCCTGGTGCAATTAGTTTTAAGATTTCAGTAATGTTGTCTTCTTTACCTTTTCTCAATGATGAATCGACCTCCATTTAAAATCAGCTTTTTAGCTTATTTACTTTAATCCTGCCCTTTTGATTGCTTCATTTATATTTCTAACGGTTATTATATCTAATTTATAATTATCTTTCAAGTCTTTTTTGTTACTTTCTGGAATTATACAAGTTTTAAATCCTAATTTTTCTGCTTCTTTTAGTCTTTTTTCAATAAAATTAATTCTTCTTACTTCTCCTGTCAGCCCTACTTCTCCCATAATTACCATATCTTTTGGTATTGATATATTTTTAAAACTTGATACTGTTACCATACAAATTCCTAAGTCAATTGATGGCTCATTTACTTTTAATCCTCCTACTACATTCATATAAACATCTTGTGAACCAAGCATAATTCCTGACTTTTTCTCTAAAACTGCAATTAGTAATGATAATCTGTTAAAATCAATTCCATTTGCAGTTCTTTTTGGATATCCAAAAACTGTTTGTGATGTTAAAGCTTGAAGTTCAACTAATATTGGTCTTGTTCCTTCCATACTTGAAACTATACATGAACCTGCTGGATTATCTTCTCTTTCTGATATTAACACATCAGATGGATTTGATATTTCACACATTCCTTCTTCCTGCATTTCAAACATTCCTATCTCATTTGTTGAACCAAATCTATTTTTTACACCTCTTAAAATTCTATATGAAAAATATCTTTCTCCTTCTAGATATAAAACAGTATCTACCATATGTTCTAAAACTCTTGGACCTGCTATGTTTCCTTCTTTTGTAACATGTCCAATAATTATTGTAGTAATACCTCTTGATTTACACACTCTCATAACTTGTGATGTAATCTCTCTTACCTGACTTACACTACCAGCTGCTGCTGTTATTTCGTCTGAATACATAGTTTGAATAGAATCTATAATAACTAATTTTGGCTCAATATCTATTATTGATTGATTTACAATATCAATATCAGTTTCGCCTAAAAACAAAATATCTTCATTATTAATCCCCAATCTATCAGCTCTTAGTTTTATTTGTTCGGCTGATTCTTCACCTGAAACATATAAAACTTTTCCTTGTCCTTGAACTTTATCACATATTTGTAAAATAAGCGTAGATTTTCCTATTCCGGGCTCTCCACCAAGTAAAATCAAAGATCCCTTTACTAAACCTCCACCTAGCACTCTGTCTAATTCCATAAAACCTGTAGAGGTTTTTAATGTTTCTTTTGCTTCATATGAGTTTAATTTTTGTGGTATATTACTTTTTGTATCTTTCGCTTTTAATGAATTATTTTTACTTTCTATTATTTTTTGCTCATAAAAAGTATTCCAACTGTTACAAGCTGGACATTTTCCTAACCATTTAGTTGATTCGTTTCCACATTCGCTACATACAAATACTGTTTTGCTTTTTGCCATTTATTATTTTTCCTCCTATCTCAATTCAGTTTTTAAATTATTTTAAATAGTGCGAAGGAGTTTATATATTCAATTTTTTAGGAGGATACGAGTAGGGATTACTTGGGGGTGCCTAAAAAATTAATATATACACTCCTGGGAGCGAGTAGAAAACTTTAAAACTGAATTGTAACATTATTTATTACAAATCTTTTGAACTTACTAATTCAACAATATTTTCTGCTGTGATTCCAAAATATTTCATTAGCTCTTCTGCCTTTCCAGATTTTCCAAAAGTATCATTAATTCCTAATCTAATTAATTTAGTAGGGCACTTTTCTGTCAACACTTCAGAAATTGCTGAGCCCAAACCACCTATTACATTATGATCTTCAATAGAAATTAACTTTTCAGTTTCTTGTGCAGATTTTAAAATTATATCTTCATCAATAGGCTTTATTGTGTGCATATCAACAACACGAATGTTAACTCCTTTTTCTTTTAGAATTTCTTTTGCTTTTAATACTTCTGCAACTGTTACACCTGTTGCAAAAACAGTCGCATCTGTTCCATTACCAATTTGAACTGCCTTTCCAATTTCAAATTTTGTATCTTCATCATATATAATAGGCGTTGCCATTCTTGCTAATCTCAAATAAACAGGACCTTCTATTTTAGAAATTTCTTTAACTGCCCATTTAGTTTGTGTATCATCTGATACAGATAAAACAGTCATATTAGGTAAAGTTCTCATTAATGCTAAGTCCTCTAACATTTGATGAGTAGCACCATCTTCTCCTACTGTAACACCACAATGTGTAGCACATATTTTCACATTTAATTTAGGATAACAAATACTATTTCTAATTTGATCATATGCTCTTCCAGCTGCAAACACAGCAAATGTACTAGCATATGGAATTTTACCACAAGTTGCAAAACCAGCAGCAGTAGCCATCATATTACTCTCTGCAATACCCATATCAAAAAATCTATTTGGAAACTCTTTAGCAAACAAATCTGTCTTCGTTGCACCTGCTAAATCTGCATCTAACACAACAACATTTTCATTTTCTTTTCCTAACTCTACAAGTGCTTCTCCATAACTTTGGCGTGTCGCTTTTTTTTCTTCTTTCATATCAAATCTCCTTTACTTTATCTATCTAAAGGAGTGTCCCTCACTCCCCGCTAGCAGGGAAAAAAGGAACGTCCCCTAATCCCTCCATTGCTTGTTTGTATTGTTCTTCATTTGGAGCCTTTCCGTGCCAACCAACTTGGTTTTCCATAAAAGATACTCCTTTTCCTTTTATGGTTTTCGCTATTATGCATACTGGCTTTTCTTTTATATTTCTTGCTACTTCAAATGCCTTAATAATTTCTTCAATATCGTGTCCATCTATATTAATAACTTCAAATCCAAAACTTCTAAATTTTTCATCAATTGGATATGAACTCATTACTTCCTCTATTGTACCATCAATTTGTAAATTGTTATTATCTACAATTACACAAAGATTATCTAATTTATATTTACAAGATGCCATAGAAGCTTCCCAAATCTGACCTTCTTCTATTTCTCCGTCTCCTAAAATACAATATACTCTATAATTTTTATTGTCCATTTTACCGCTAATTGCCATTCCATTTGCAACTGACAATCCTTGACCTAAAGATCCTGACGTCATATCAACACCTGGCACTTTATTCATATCTGGATGACCTTGCAAGTTACTTTCTATATTTCTAAATGTTGACAATTTTTCTTGCTCAAAATATCCTTTATTTGCTAAACAACTATATAAAGCAGGTGAACAATGACCCTTTGATAATACTAACCTGTCTCTTCCTTCCCATTTTGGATTTTTAGGGTCTATATTCATTTCTTTAAAGTATAACACTGTTAAAATATCTGCAATTGATAGTGACCCTCCTGGATGTCCTGATTGTGCTTTATATACTTGTTCTATTATTCCTTTTCTTATTTCTTTTGCTTTTTCTTCTAAAAATTTGATTTCTTCATTTACCATTTTTTCTCTTCCTCCTTAATATTTTTATTCAAAAATAAGAATAACTTTATATTTTTATAATGTAGAAAAAATTTCTACAAAAAGAATCGCCTTTAACTTTTTTATTAAAAATGTTTTTTAATTTGGCAACAACTGTTGCCAAATTATTTATCTGTCATCTTGTCTTCTATTTCCTTCTCTATTTCTTCAACAGTTGGTAAATCAGATTTTAAATTTTCTGGTATTGCTTTAATTAGCTCATATTTAGAAATTCCAATTGGTTTATTTATATCCTTTAATGCGTATTCTGCTTTTACTTTGTTCTTTTCTTTGCATAATAGAATGCCAATAGATGGATTATCTTCTTTTGATCTTAATATATCATCTACCGCTGATAAATAAAAATTTAATTTTCCGTGCAAATTCAGGTTGAAATTCTACTGTTTTTAGTTCTATTACTACATAACATTTTAATTTTAAATGGTAGAATAATAAATCTATGTAATAATCATCTCCACCAATTTCTAAATGATATTGTCTTCCTACAAAAGCAAATCCAGCACCTAACTCTAGCAAAAATTGAGTTATATGTTTCACTAATTGATCTTCCAAATCTTTTTCTTTGTAATCTTCGGATAAAGTTAAGAAATCAAATATAAAAGGATCTTTTAACGTTTGTACTGCTAATTCTGATTGAATAGGTGGCAAAGTTCTTGGAAAATTATGTGTTTTTTCTTCCTTTTTAACTCTATCATACAATCTTGTTTCAATTTGATGTATCATAACAGTTCTTGACCAACCATTTTCTATACATTTGTTAATATACCATTCTCTTTCTCTTATATCTTTAACCTTTCCAATTAATACCATATTATGAGACCAACTTATTTGTGAAAGTATATTTTTTATCATTTCTGTATCTGTGTAATTTTCTGCAAATTGTCTCATGCATCTTAAGTTTCTGGCAGAAAATCCTTTCATCATTGGAAAGGTTTTTCTTAAATCTTTTGACAAATTTTCTATTACACCTGTTCCCCATCCTTGTTTTTTCTTCTTGTCTACTATTATATTTCCAATTTCCCAATATAAATTTAATAAATAATAATTTGCTGATAGAATTGCGTTTTGTTGTGCTATTTTTATTTTATCTATTATTAATTCTAAAGTTTCTTTGTAATCATTTGGTAAAGTTTTATTATTCATAAATCTAAACCTCCATTCATTAGTATTATTTATATTTTTTCTAATTTAGCAACCGTTGTTTGCAAAACTATTATAGCATTTATTTCCAAACTTTTCATTATAAATTTCAAAAAAAGATAAATTTGTATATATTTTTTACAATTCATCTTTTAAATATGTAAAAATTTTATTTTTTCTAATTTATCGTTTAATTTTGTTATTTTAGTAATTATATTATGTAGAAAACGTAATTAAATATATCTAAAGATGTTCATTTAGCGTTGCAATACAAATGAAAGAATAAAAGATATTTCAAATAAAGTTACATTTTAAATATTGATTATTAACATATATAGAATTATAAAGCAATAAAATTGCTAAAAAACTAAAACTTACAAGAATATTCCCTTGTTATTAATGATACAATATATTATAATAATTTTGATAGGAGTGGTTATATGTTTGACAAATATATTGAAAACTTAAAAGACGAAATAGTACAAGAAACGCAAAAATTAATACAAATTCCAAGTGTAATATCTAGTTCTGATAATACATCTAAACCATTTGGTGAAAATATAAACAAAGCTTTAGAGCACACACTTGAACTTGGAGAAAGACTGGGATTTAGAACAAAAAATATAGATGGATACTGTGGTTATATCGAATTTGGAGAAGGGGAAGAACTAGTTGGTATTGTTGGACATCTCGATGTTGTCCCTGAAGGAGAAAATTGGACTTACCCACCTTTTAGTGGAAAAATTAGTGATAATAATATTTATGGTAGAGGAGCAATTGACGATAAAGGTCCTGTTATTAGTTCTTTATATGCTATGAAAACAATTATGGATAATTGTAAAGTAAACAAACGAGTTAGACTTATTTTAGGTTTAAATGAAGAAAATAGTTGGAAATGTATAAATTATTATAAACAACACGAAGAAATACCTAGTATAGGTTTTAGTCCAGATGCTGATTTTCCTTGTATTTATGCCGAAAAATCTATTTTAACATCATATCTTGAAATGGATTATTCTAACTTTTTGGATGAAGATATTGTAATCTCTAATATAGATTGCAATAATAATGCTTTAAATGTTGTTCCAAAAATATGTAATTGTATTTTAAAAATTAATACTGATAAATTCTCAATGAATGATTTTATAAATACAATAAAGCAAATTAAAGAAAAATATGATTATGAAATTGATATATACAAAATAGATAATAAACAATTAAAACTTACTTCATATGGTGTTCAAGCACATAGCGCCCATCCAGATTTAGGAGTAAATGCAATTTCAAGATTAATAATTCTTTTAAATGATATTTTTAAAGCATATAAAATAGACACCGAATTATTTGACTTTTTTAAAAAATGCATTGGGACACAATATTATGGTGAAAATTTAGGAATTGAGTTTGAAGATGAATCTGGAAAATTAACATTAAATGTTGGAAGATTATCTTTAGAGGACGCTACTTTAAAAATAGGGATGAATTTAAGAGTTCCTATTCATACCCCTATTACTGATATTGAAAATAGTTTTACAGAACATTTAGACTCTTACACTAATGTAATATACAAAACTACTAATCATATGCCTTATTTATATATTTCTAAGGATGATTATTTAATCAGAACTCTTTGTAATATATATAACGAAGAAACTAACTCTAATTTAGAGCCAATTGCAATAGGTGGAGCTACTTTTGCTCGTGCTTTTCCAAACTGTGTTTCTTTTGGAGCTAATTTACCCGGTCACAAGGATATGTGTCATCAAACTGATGAGTTTATTTCTATTGATAATTTAATGCTAGCTTGTAAAATATATACTCGTGCTATTTATGAATTAAGCGACTGTAATTAATTTATAAAAATAAAGAAGATATCCATTTATATATAGATATCTTCTTTATTTTTATCCATTTAGTAAAACTCCTTCTTCTTTTATATTTTGATAAAATGTCATATATCTTATTCTATTATTGTAATTTTCAATATTTTCTATAATAGGAGATAATAAAATGTCATATTCTAAATCTAAATCATAACTATAATCAATTATTTTTTTCTCTAGTTCTTTGATTTCTTCTTCTGGTAAGTCTACTAATATCATAATGTCTATGTCACTTGTCTCATCATTTTCCTCTTGTTCCCCTCTTGCATATGAACCATATAAAATTACTTGTTTTAGATTTTCGCCTACAATTTCAAACAATCCATTAACATATTTATCTAAAATATTTTTAATTTTATTTGACATTTTTTCTCTCCTTACATTTTCTATTATTAAAATATATTTAAAATTCCCCGCCTTAGCCGTCAGATGTTTGAATTTTTAAGGACCTGCTCCTAAAAACAGGTGGGTGCCTACCTAAATATTCCTGGGCTTCTCACTATAAAAATGTGAGCTTGCACGCCATATTTGAGAGATTCGGCCCCTCTTATCGTGTGTTGGTTCTAAAAATTCTGTCTATACGCACTATGCAGGGTATATAAATTACATATTTAATTTTTTAATTAAGTTTAATTCTATTAAACTTTTAAACTTTTTTTCTTCTATATCTTTTTGTATTTTCTCTTAAGTTATTTTTATTTTACCATATCTATTTTAAATTTACAACATCAAATTCTTCCTTTTCAGGTAAATTCTTTCTGTTTTCATTACTATATCTTCGTTTTTCATATATAATTCTTACTTAATTTCATTTTTACGATTTAATCTTTTGTTGCCAAAAAGACACGTCCCTTTTGGCAAGTTACATTACATATAATAATATACATAAGAATTGCAATAAGCTTCCTATTAATATAAATAAGTGAAATATAGAATGTGCATATTTGTATTTTTTTCCTAATCCATATACAATAGCACCTATTGTATATGCAACTCCACCTGTTACTAATAAAACAAATCCACTTATTCCTAATAATTGTGGTAATAAATTTGCTTTTAAAATAATACACCATCCCATTAATAAATAGCATATCATTGAAAATACATTAAATTTTTTAATATCAATAGAATTTAATACAATACCTAAAATTGCAAGTGCCCATATTACTGAAAAAATTACCCAACCTGATACTAAGTCATGTTCTCTAATTGTGCATAATGCAAATGGTGTATATGAACCTGCAATTAATAAAAATATAGAACAATGGTCTAATACTTGAAATACCCTTTTAGAATATCTTTTTGGACTTAATCCATGATAGATACTTGACATTGTATATAATATAATCATAGTCGTTCCATAAATTGCTCCACTAACAACTCCAAAAACATTTCCGTGTACTGCTGCAAATACAACACATAATACTGTTGCAACAATTCCAAGAACTGCTCCAACTATGTGTGAAGTCATATTAAATATTTCCTCTCCTTTTGTGTAGATTGGTAATATCCTATCTTTTAATTTTATTCTTTCCATAAATTCCTCTCATTCAATTTTTATTTTTTGATTATATTAAATTATATACCCACTGTCAATATTCTTATTCTCTATTTTGTTTATTTCATGTATTTTTTCTTATTTTTATTTATTATGAACAAATCGAAAAGCCTTAATATTAGCATAACTTTAACTTTATTCTTTGGCTTTCCGTGAATTTGTTCATGTGCGAAATTTTCGCAAGAAAATTTCTGTACAACTGAGTTTTCTATAATAGGAAAGTATCACTTTCCTATTATAATATAAAACAGAAATAGACCGCGGGGATATACATCCCCTTGGTCTACTCCTGCTCTCTGTACATTGATTACTTAGTTACGCTAAAAATTGACTTTCTAACTTTAATATTTTTTACATTTCGGCTATTCTTTCCATCTTTAGCCTTAGCTTTTTTCATATCAACCTTTCTACCGCTTTTTAAAGCAACCGATGACAAAAAACCTGTTTTTTTGGATCTATACTTTTCATAAATCTTCTCCTTGATCCAAACCATCTTCATGTTTTTAAGATTTACTAACATCGCCGTTTTGTCTGCAAACGATATCAAAGCTGTTTCAGTCTTCTCAATGTAATCAACCATTTTTACTTTTTTCCCCTTTATCGTTCGCAATTTAAGTTTTCCGTCTTTAAACGTGGCAGTATATCTTGAATTTCCATTTTTGGAAATCCACTGCGACTTGTTTCCACTTTTGTGCACATGCGCATAGTTTTTTGAAGCCGTTGACGTTGTTCCACTAGGCCTTTTGTCGGTTATAGTAGTAGTACCACTAATATTAGTATTACTGTTACTTCCACCTTCTTCTTTGTCTTTGATATTAATGTTAGCATTTCCATTATTGCTACCATTTTCTTCTTGCTTACCATTTCCCGTTTCAGTCGAATGGCCTGACCTATCCTCATATTCGTAAACAAGCCTCCCTGCATCGTCGTATATATACCACTTTTGATTTACTTCATGATTATCTTTCTCTATTTTCCAATCAGAAGTGATAATATTCTTTACAAATTCCGTCCAACTCATTTCCCCATTAATCAGCTTATTAAGCCAATTTATCTCTTCAGTTGTAATATTTAAATTTGTATCAATTATCACATTAGGAGTTTGGGTCGGGCTTACTGTTGGACTCGCTGTTGGGCTTACTGTTGGACTCGCTGTTGGGCTTACTGTTGGACTCGCTGTCGGGCTTACTGTTGGACTCGCTGTTGGGCTTACTGTCGGGCTTACTGTTGGACTCGCTGTTGGGCTTACTGTTGGACTTACTGTCGGGCTTACTGTTGGACTTACTGTCGGGCTTACTGTTGCCGTCGGTGTTGGCATTGGCGGCACTGTTGGTATCGGCGGTACTGTTATCGTTGGTACTGGACTCGGTGTTACTGGTACCTCAATGCCCCACAATTTACGAAGATAGTCCAAATCTGGCAACGGAACAATAGTTCCATTATTATCTTTGTAATGTGTTACATATTTTGGATTTGTTCCAAGGAAGAGAAATTCAACAGCACGAGCCTGTTTTTTGCTCCCTGGCTCATAATACTTATGATAAACCATCTGCCTCCCTTCCAATTCGTATGATCCACATCCCAATGCACCATTAAAAGACTTGATCCAAATGACTCCATTGGGATCGTGTTGAGCATCATTGCTTGTCGCTGTCAAAGTTAGCACAAATTCTCCTATACCTTCGATTTGTTCTACAACTTGCCCGTCTGTAACATCTGCTTTTCTATTCGGTATGTTACTATAAGTAACATCCGAATAAATTGCTGCTTCAGCTACCCGTTGCGGTGTTGCAATCGTTACACCTGAAAGTACGATAGCTACTGCCATAATGCTTGCTATAAGTTTCCGGTTACCTTTTTTCAATGCTTTCATCATCATAATAATTCCTCCTTTTTTTGTTTTTTCTGTGATGATTTTTTGTTAAATATCTTTATGTACATATGATGATACTGCTTTTCAATGTACATTTTCGAATGCCCTTATAAGGACATTCTCGAGCTCTAAATTGCTCCATACCTATATTATAACACATTTGCCATAATATAGCAAGTTATGTTAATATTTTGTATGAGTTTTTTTCGCTGGGGAATTCCCTAGATTTCAATATTTTTAAGCTCTA
>CANPDB010000051.1 GCA_947572725.1 uncultured Clostridium sp.
TGGTGAAATATTCGTTTACAAACTTTTAAGGTGATTTTATCATAAATTAAATACAATATATAAAAGTTAGTCTTGACAAACAACTTTATAAATTATATAATGTTAACCAAAGTTAACAAAAGGAGAAAATCAATGATATCAGAATCTTTAGAAGAATATTTAAAAACAATGTATGTTTTAAAAAAACAAAGTGGTAATATTCGTGTAACAGATATTGCAAAAAAGATGGAATGTTCGAAACCAAGCGTGAATAAAGCAATACAAAATTTAAAGAAAAATAATTTAATAAATTATGAAGCATATGGAACAATAGAGTTAACAGAAGAAGGCGAAGAACTAGCAAAAAAAATATTAGAAACTTATGATATTGTATATTTATTTTTAAAAGATGTTTTGAATGTTGAAGAAGAAAAGGCAGAGAAAGAGGCTGAAAAAATAAAGTTAGCATTGACTGATGAAACAACAAATCAATTAGCAAAGTATACTCATAAAGTTTTAGGTTTAAGTAATTTAGATTGTAATTATGATATTAATAAAGAAAAATGTAGAAGATGCGTTCGTAGGAAAAATGTTATTTAATAAAATGCTTATGTTATACTTTAATATATTTAAGTTAAAGCTCAAGAGCAAAGGTTTATAGGTATAACCTTATTTAAAAACCTAAATATGTTATTTAAGGATAAAGAAATGAACTTATTAGAAATAAAAGATTTATGTGTAAATGCGGAAGAAAAAGAAATATTAAAAGGAATTAATCTAAAAATAAAAAAAGGAGAAATTCACGTAATAATGGGACCAAATGGTTCAGGGAAAACAACAACAGCAAATGCAATATTAAATAATCCAGCATATACAAAAACAAATGGTGATATTGTGTTTGAAGGTGAAAATATTAATAACTTAAAAACAGATGAAATAGCAAGAAAAGGGGTTTTTATGTCTTTTCAATTGCCAGAAGAAATTCCAGGAGTTACAGTTACAAACTTCCTTAAATATGCAAAAAACAAAGTAACAGGAAAGCCTGTTAAAATTTTTGAATTTAAAGATGAACTTAAAAAATATATGGAAGAGTTAAATATGAATTCTAAAAACATAGAAAGAAGTTTAAATGTTGGTTTTTCAGGTGGAGAGAAAAAGAAAAATGAGATTCTTCAAATGCTTGTTTTAAATCCAAAACTTGCAATTCTTGATGAAACAGATTCTGGACTTGATGTTGATGCTATTAAAACAGTTTCTAAGGGTATTGAAATGTTTAAGAATAATGATAATGCAGTTTTAATTATTACTCATAATACTAAAATTTTACATAGTTTAAAAGTTGATTATGTTCATATTTTAGTTAATGGAAAAATTGTTAAGACTGGCAGTCAAGAGCTGGCTAAAGAAATTGAAGGAAATGGTTATTCTAAATATAAATAGAAATGTCAGTCAAGGAAATCCTTGACTGACAAGGTGGCAAGAGAAAAATCTCTTTTAATTGTTAGTATCTTTCTCCGTTGGAACCATCATCCACTTAAGTACGTTTAACATGACAACAAAGATGATAATTTTGATTAACATATTAACCACCTCCAATGAAAATTTGGACCGATAGTTGCTTATAATTAATTATAATACAATTTTAAAAATTTTACAAATTATATGGTGGCTAATATAAATAGAAAATCGTACCACTACAAAAAACGTAGTGATACGACGAAAGGCAATATTATTCTAATTACTTCTTATTTATTGCCGAGAGTATTGATTGTGTTGCTATAAGAATTGCTTCAATAATAGCTGCGGTGCATAATAAAACAGCAATGATAATAATAAGAACACTTACACCAGCAATTATTAAAAAATCATACTTCACAGCAAAATATACAGTTAGAAGTAATACTAAAGCAATAGCAACGAGCAAATTTCTTGAAAACCGTAATTTTTTAATAGCCATAATATTTTCCTCTCTTTCTATTATTGATAATATAATTATATTACAATATACATAAAATGTAAAATTATATAAAATTAAAAACCTTTTGAAAGGAAATAAAAAATGAGTAAAACAAACATAGATGAAATAAACAGAAACATATATGACATAAAAAACAAAGACGAATATGAATACAAAATAAAAAAAGGCTTAACACCTGACATTATAAAAGAAATATCAAAACAAAAAAAAGACCCAGACTGGATGAAAGAATTCAGATTAAAAGCCTTAGAAGTATACAACAAATTAGAACTTCCAACATGGGGACCAGATTTATCAGAACTAAATATGGAAGAAATTGCAACATATGTAAGACCAAAAACAAAATTAAACAATTCTTGGGAAGATGTGCCAGATGATATAAAAAACACATTTGATAAGCTAGGAATACCAGAAGCAGAAAAAACATCATTAGCAGGAGTTGGAGCACAATATGACTCAGAAGTTGTTTACCATAGTATGAAAGAAGAATTAATAAAACAAGGTGTAATATATACAGATATGGAAACAGCAGTAAGAGAGTATCCAGAATTAGTAAAACAGCATTTTATGAAATGTGTTCCTGTAAATGACCATAAATTTGTTGCATTACACGGAGCAGTATGGTCAGGAGGATCATTTGTATATGTACCAAAAAATGTCAAAGTAGACATACCGCTTCAATCATATTTTAGATTAAACTCACCAGAATCAGGACAATTTGAACACACTTTAATAATAGTAGACGAAGGAGCAAGTTTACATTTCATAGAAGGATGTTCAGCACCAAAATACAACAAAGTAAATTTACACGCAGGTTGTGTTGAACTATATGTAAAAGACAATGCATATCTAAGATACTCAACAATAGAAAACTGGTCAAAAAATATGCTAAACCTAAACACAAAAAAAGCAATAGTTGGTAAGAATGCGAAAATGGACTGGGTATCAGGCTCATTTGGCTCTAAGATATCAATGTTATATCCAATGAGCATATTAAATGGTGAAGGCTCAAAAACAGAATTTACAGGAATATCATTTGCAGGAGGAGGACAAAACCTAGACAATGGATTCAAAGTAATTCATAATGCACCAAAAACATCAAGTGTAGTAAACGCAAAATCAATTTCAAAAAATGGTGGAAAATGCACATATAGAAGTTTAGTAAGAATAAATGAAAACGCAAAAAACTCTAAATCATTTGTATCTTGTGAATCACTTATGTTAGACGACATATCAATTTCAGACACAATACCAACAAACGACATAAGAACAGACGAAGTAGAATTTTCACACGAGGCAAAAATAGGAAAAATAAGTGACAAAACAATATTTTATCTAATGAGTAGAGGACTATCAGAAGAAGACGCAAAAGCAATGATAGTAAGAGGATTTGCATATCCAATATCAAAAGAATTACCAGTAGAATACGCAGTAGAAATGAACAATTTGATAAACTTAGAATTAGAATGAGACATTGGGGACGGTCTTCATTTGTCTCATAATATTGTAGAAAAATGTCGAAGAGACAAACGAATAATTTTAAAAAATGTGTAGTCGACAAGTTACGACAAAATAATGAGACAAATTAAGACCGTCCCAAACGTCTCAGAAAGGAAAAAGTGAAAATGTTAAAGTTAAATGATACGCCTGTAAGGACTTCTAGAAATTTTAATATAAATAATGTTAGTTTAGAAGATATTAATATTCCTAAAAATATTAAGCTGTTTGAAAATGTAGAGATATTAAATGAAAGTTCTAAAGTTACAATTGATTCAAATGTAAAAGATTCTAACCTAACTTATGGATTGGGAACAATATTAACTGAACAGGTAAAGATGCAAGCAAATAGAAAATTAAGATTTACTGTAGATGGTAAGACAAATAAAGAAATAAAAGTAGATTTTAAATTTGATAAAGATAATATTAATTTAGTTGATAACATTGAAATTGTTGCAAATGAGGATTCAAAGGCAACTATTGTATTAAAGTATGAATTAAATGATAAGAGTAATACAAATATTGAACATAATATTAAAAAAGGTAATTCTAAAGCAAACGTTAATACAAACCTTGATAATATTCAATATTTTCATAATGGAATTCTAAAAGTACTTGCAAAACAAAATTCTAATATAAATATAATAATTGTTAATTTGCTAAATTCTAGTTCTAATAATTTTTTAAGTATTGAAAATTCATTAGACAAAATGGCTAAGGTTAAATATACAATTGTTGATTTTGGAGGAAAAAATAGTATAACAAATTATTATTCTAATTTATTAGGAGAAAAGTCAGAGAATACCATTAATACAATTTATTTAGGAAGAGATAATCAACTATTTGATTTGAATTATATAGGAGAGTTAAGAGGAGAAAAATCTAATATAGATATAGAAGTTCAGGGAGCTCTAAAAGAAAAATCTAAAAAACATTTTAAAGGGACAATTGATTTTAAAAAAGGCTCAAAAAAAGCAAAGGGGAATGAAAATGAATCTTGTATGTTATTGTCAGATTCAGCGAGATCAATAGCTTTACCAATGCTTTTATGTTCAGAAGAAGATGTTGAAGGAAATCATAGTTGTTCAGCAGGAAAGATTGACGAAAAAGAGTTATTTTACATTATGAGTAGAGGATTTGAACTTAAAGATGCTATGAAGTTAATGGTTAGAGCTAGATTTAATAAGATACTTGGAAATATTAAAAACGAAGAGCTAAAAAATCAAATTTTAAATGAAATAGATGAAAGGCTAAATTAAAATTCAAGGAGATATATTGAAAGGATAAATTAATGAATATAGAAGAAATAAAAAAGGACTTTCCAATTTTAATAGACAAAAAAATAACATATTTAGATAGTGGAGCAACAACGCAAAAGCCAATTCAGGTAATAAAAGCAGTAGAAAATTTTTATAAAAAATACAATGCAAATCCACATAGAGGAGCATATGCGTTAAGTGTAGAAGCAACTGACATATACGAAAATACAAGAACAAAAATTGCAAAATTTATAAATGCGAAACATAGAGAAGAAATTATATTTACAAAAAACGCAACAGAAAGTTTAAACTTAATTGCATACTCATATGGAATGGAAAACTTAAAAAAAGATGATGAAGTAGTAATTTCTATAATGGAACATCATTCGAATTTAGTACCTTGGCAAAAGATTACTAAAGCAACAGAAAGTAAATTGAACTATATGTATATAAATGATGATTTTGAATTATCTGATGAAGAAATAGAAAATAAAATTACAGATAAAACCAAAATAGTTGGAATTACACATATCTCAAATGTTTTAGGTACAATAAATAATATAAAAAAAATCATAAAATATGCACATAAAAAAGGAGCGATTGTTATAGTAGATGCCTCTCAAAGTATTCCACATATGAAAATAGATGTACAAGATTTAGATGCGGATTTTTTAGTGTTTTCAGGGCATAAGATGTTGGCGCCACTTGGAATCGGTGTATTATATGGAAAAAAAGAAATACTAAACAAAATGGAGCCATTTCTAATGGGTGGAGATATGATTGAATATGTATATGAGCAAGATACTACATTTGCACCATTACCAAACAAGTTCGAGGCAGGGACACAAAATGTTGAAGGTGTTATTGGGTTAGGAGCTGCAATTGATTATATTGAAAATTTAGGATATGATAAAATACAAGAATTAGAAAATGAAGTATTAGAATATGCAAGGCACGAATTATCAAAATTGGATTATCTAACATTATATATGACACCAAATAAAGAAAATCATTCAGGAGTAATATCATTTAATATAAAAGGAGTTCATCCTCATGATGTTGCAAGTATTTTAGATTCTGAAGGAGTTTGTGTTCGTTCTCGGGAACCATTGTGCACAACCACTTATGAGATTTCTTGGAATAGATTCTACTTGTAGAGCTAGTTTTTATTTTTATAATACAAAGGAAGATGTTGATAAATTAGTTGCAGCTTTAAGTAAGGCTTATGATATGTTTAAAAAATATATTAAATAAATAACCTATAAATAATTGTTATAATTTATAGTTAGTTTATGTTTGCTAAAGATTCATAATAAGCAAAACAATGTTCGCAAAAAGTATTGACTAAAATTATTGAAGATGATATAATTTCTTTGGTTTGGAAGTTATCCTTCTTCAAGCATAAGTGCATAGATTGGTAAGACTATGCAATATGCTTGCTAATCTATGCATTTATGCTTATAGCTTAAATGTAAATTACGAAAGAAGGAGGATAACAGCTATGAAATTAATAAAAATATTATTAATTATAGTAGCTTTCTTTTTAAGCTTAGCATTTTTAGTACATATTTGTTCAAAAAATAAATGTATACTACGATACTATTCTAAAAAAAGAAAAATAGAGATTCGCCCAATTAACGAATCTCACCAACCAAATAGATAAGGGCTTTGCTCTTATCTTTTATAATATTATATTATCATTAATTTATGAAAATGTCAATTATTTTAGGATTTTAAAATTGAAAAGAAGGTAAGAAATGGAAGATTTAACAGATGTTTATAACGAATTAATAATGGAACACAGTATGAATTCATATAACAAAAAAACTTTAGAAAAAGTAGATTATTCAGAAAAAGGTCATAATCCAAACTGTGGAGACGAAATAACACTAGAATTGAAATTAAATGGAAATATAATTGAAGATATGGCATTTAATGGGCATGGCTGTGCAATTTCACAAGCATCTACTTCAATAATGATTGATACACTTAAAGGAAAAACAATAGAAGAAGCAAAGGAAATTATACAAACTTTTATAGAGATGATAAAAAGAGAAACAAAAAATGAAGAAGATTTAAAAAAACTAGAAGATGCAATTGCTTTTAAAAATGTTTCAAATATGCCAGCAAGAGTAAAATGTGCCCTACTTGCTTGGTATACATTAGAAGATATGTTAAATAAAAGTTATTAATGTTTTTTATATAGAAACCGGTCCCCACAAAAGCTCACTGCAAAATAATATATATATAAGTTTCTATAAATAAATATTTATAAAAAATATAAAACTAGAAAGGACCAATAAATGCAAAATAAAAAAGTATTACTTGGAATGAGCGGAGGAGTTGATAGCAGTGTATCAGCATTGCTATTAAAAGAAAAAGGATATGAAGTAATTGGAGCAACTTTAGAACTATTTGCAGGTAGCAGTTGTTGTAATATAAATACATATATAGATGCAAAGAATATATGTAACTCTCTTGAAATCCCACATTTTACATATAACTACAAAGAAGAATTTAAAAAGCATATTATAGATGATTTTATAAATTGTTATGCAAATTGTAAAACGCCAAACCCTTGTATAGAATGCAATAAGCATATGAAATTCGGATTTATGTGGGAAAAAGCAAAAGAATTAGGTTGTGAATATATTGCAACAGGTCATTATGCAAAAACAGAATATAGTGAAAAATATCAAAGATGGGTATTAAAAAAATCAAATGCAGGTAAGAAAGACCAAAGTTATGTTTTATGGAGTATTCCAAAGGATTTAATAGAGCACATTTTATTTCCATTAGCACATTTTGAAGAAAAAGAACAAATTAGAGAAATAGCAAGAAAGAATGACTTAAAAGTTGCAAATAAACCAGATAGTGAAGACATTTGTTTTATTCCAGATGATAATTACAAAAAGTTTTTAGAGAATAATTCTGATATAAAACCTAAAAAAGGTAATATAGTAAATGCTAAAGGAGAGATTTTAGGAAAACATACAGGATTATATAATTATACTATAGGACAACGAAAAGGACTTGGAATTTCATATAAAGTACCACTATTTGTTTTAGGATTTAATAAATTAAAAAATGAAGTAATTGTTGGGGAAGAAAAGGAACTATACAAAAAAGAAATTACAGTTACAGACATAAACTTATTATTAATTGATGAAATAACAGAGCCAATAGAAGTTGAAGTAAAAACACGATATTCTTCAAAAGTAGCAAAAGCAAAAATATCACAGAATAATGACACAATACAAGTTATATTTGAAGAACCACAAAGAGCAATAACACCAGGGCAATCAGCAGTATTTTATATTGATGATATTGTTTTAGGTGGTGGAAAAATTATATAAAAAGTTTGATATATAGAATTATTTTATTGCTTCAAGAAGTTTATAGTATTTAAATTATTTTATAATGAACTATAAGAATATAAGGAGAAATAGAAGAATGCAAAATCAATTTTCACGAACAGAGTTGTTAATTGGAAAAGAAGGAATAGAGAAACTACATAAATCAAAAGTAGCTATCTTTGGCATTGGAGGAGTGGGCTCATTTGTAGTAGAGGCACTAGTGCGAGCAGGAATAGAAAACTTTATATTAGTAGACAAAGATATAGTAGATATAACAAATTTAAACAGACAGATTATTGCAACTAGAAAAACAATAGGGCAACCAAAAGTTGAAGTTGCAGAACAAAGAATTTTAGAAATCAATCCAAATGCAAAAGTAGAAACATATGAAGAATTTTTTATGCCAGATAGTAAAGAAATTTTTGATAATACTATTTCGTATGTTGTAGATTGTATAGATACTGTAACAGCTAAAATAGAATTAGTATTAAGAGCAAGCAAACTAAATATTCCTATAATATCTAGTATGGGAACAGGAAACAAGCTAGATGCAACTAAATTTGAAGTAACTGATATATACAAAACTAGCGTATGTCCCTTAGCTAAAGTTATGAGAAAGGAATTGAAAACTAGAGGCATTAAAAAACTCAAAGTTGTTTATTCAAAAGAAGAACCTATAAAGTCAAAGAAAATCGAACAAGAAAATTGTAATGTAGATTGTATAAATATGGATTATACGAATTCAGAACAAAAGAAAAATGAAGAACATAGAAATAAGCAGTTACCAGCAAGTATATCTTTTATACCTTCAGTAGCAGGTCTTATTATTGCAGGAGAGGTAATAAAAGATATTATCAAAAACTAAGTAGTCAATATTATAATTAGTCTTAAAATTAAAAATATATAATTAAAAGAGGTAAAGAGAATGATATTTATATTAGCACAAATTTGTGGAGTGATAGCATTAATATTAACAGTAATCTCAGTACAATTTAAAACAAAAGAGAAAATTGTAATGTGCATGATATTTGCAAACCTTGTAGTTGCAGTACAATATTTTTTATTGAATGCAATTACAGGAGGAGCTGTATCTATAATCAATGCTGTGAGGTGTATAGTTTTTTACTACTATAAGAAAAAAGATAAAAAGCCATCAATAATGGTATTACTTATATTTGAAATTATAGCAATAATTTCTGGAATTACCAGTTGGCAGAATATATGGAGCTTAATTCCTATACTTGTTACTGTTATTTATACATATGGTTTATGGCAAGATAATGTAAATATAATTAGAATAACAACAGGAATTGCAGGTTTAGGTTGGGCAATTTATAATATTATAGTTATGGCATATGTTGGTGCAATACAAGAAATTGCACAATTAGTGTCATCAATAATTTCATTGATGAAGAAACAAGATAATAAAGGAGAAGTGTAATTATGAGTTATATAAAAAATATTGATTAAAATAATAAAAGGAAAGAGGAAAGATAATGTTAAAAAATGTTGAATGGTTAGGACATAGCACAATAAAAATAAATAATGAAAATCAAGTGATTTATATAGAGCCATATAACATTAAACAAGATTATAATGATGCTGATATAATTTTTATAACTCATAGTCATTATGACCATTTTTCAGAAGAAGATATAAAAAAAGTCCAAAAGAGAGAGACAGTAATAATTATAACTGAAGACTTATATCAAAAAGTTTTAGATTTAGGGTTTATAAAAGATAATATTTTTGTTGTAAGACCAAACGAAAATTATAAAGTGCATAACATACAGTTTGATACAATTCCATCATATAATGTAAATAAAAAATTTCATCCAAAAGAAAATAATTGGGTGGGATATGTTATTGATATAAATGAAGTAAAGTATTATATAGCAGGAGATACAGATATTACTGATGAAAACAAAAAGGTTAAATGTGATGTTGCTTTTCTTCCAGTAGGTGGAACATATACAATGGATTTTGAGGAAGCGGCAAATTTAGCTAATGTTATTCAGCCTAAAGTTGTAGTGCCAATTCATTATGGCTCATTAGTTGGAACAATTGAAGATGCAGAGAATTTTAAACAGAGAGTAAATAAAACAATAAAATGTGAAATTATGCAAAATGATTAAAAAATATAATTTTAAATGATATTCAAATAAGATAATAGGGAGGAAAGATAATATGAAAAATTTTAAAAAAATTATGATAACAGGAACAATTACATCTGCCAAAGAAGATAGTGTAGAAGTATACGAAATTTTAGTGAAAGAATTAAAAAAATATACTGACAATATATATTCGCCTATTGATACAATTAAATTTAAAGGTACTAATGAAGAAATGTATGCAAGAGTAATGAAATTACTACAAGAAACGGATTTAGTTATTGCAGAAATGAGTAATCCTTCTACAGGACAAGGAATGGAATTGCAAGAAGCAGCGAGACTGAATATTCCTATAATAATAGTAGCTAAAAATGGAAGTAAAATATCTAGTACAGTTTTAGGATCAGGAAAAATAAAAGCGACATTTTTTTATAATGATAAAGAAGATATTAGTGAGAATTTAATTAAAAGTTTAGATAATATTGTTATTTAATAGTAAAAGTAATTGTAATGAAGATACTAAATTTAATAGAGTAAATATAGTTGGAAAGAAGTGTATGAGTGTTTATTAAAACTGTAAAACAAAAGATATTAAATTTAAAATAAAAATAGTTTTAACTTAACAACAGTTTTGATATAATACAAAAAAGAAGGTGATCATAATTGAATAATAAATTCCAAGAAGATGAAATAACAGAATTAAAAAAATCTACAAGCGAACTAAAAGAAGCAATAATATCAATTGTTTCCATATTAAATAAACACAGACATGGAAAACTATATTTTGGAATAAAAGATGATGGAACAGTAATTGGTCAAGAAGTCAGCGGAAAGACACTTAGATATATTTCAGAAGTTATTTCAAATAAAATAGAGCCAAAAATCTATCCAAAGATAAGCAATGTAAAAATAGAAGACAAAGATTGCATTTTAGTAGAATTTGAAGGAGAAGATGTTCCATATTTTGCGGATGGAAGAGCTTATATAAGAGTAAGTGATAGAGATCAAAAACTTTCTATTTCTGAAATGAGAAAGATATTCTTAAAAACAGAAAATGAAAGTGGAAGTTGGGATTCAAGAATTTCAGACAAAACAATAGACGATGTTAACGAAGAAATATTAAAAGATTATATAGAAAGAGCAAATAAAGCTAAAAGAATTCCATTTCAATATACAAACAAAGAAGAAGTATTAAATAAGTTAGGATTAATAAAAGATAAAAAACTAATAAATGCTGGAAAAGTTTTATTCTGCGATAATAATAGTGTAGAACTTCAAATGGCAATTTTTGCAACAGATACAAAAACAACATTTATAGATATAGATAAAGTAGAGGGAAACATTTTTGATTTAATAAAAACAGGACAAGAATATATTAGAAAAAATATTATATGGAATGTAAAGATAACGGATAAAAGAGAAGAATATCCAGAAATCCCACTAGACTCTATAAGGGAAGCTATTATAAATAGTTACGCTCATAGACGATATCAAGACCCTAAAGGTACAGAAATATCAATATTTAAAAATAAAGTAGAAATATATAATCCAGGAACATTTCCAGAACAATATACGCCAGAAGATTACATACAAAATAAGGCTCATTCAGTGTTTAGAAATCCTATTATAGCTAATATTTTGTATAAATCAAATGATACTGAAACTTATTCTTCTGGAATAAGAAGAATATATGAAGAATGTACAGAGAATAATGTAAAAGTTGAATTTAGAAAAGAAAAAATTGGTTTTACTATAATTTTTTATAGAAAAAATTATGATAAAGAAAATAAAATTGCTAAAAATGTCGGTGTAAATGTCGGTGTAAATGTCGGTGTAAATTCAACACAAAGAAAAATTTTAGAATTAATTAAAGAAAATCAAAATATTACTCAAAAAGAAATGGCTTATAAATTAAAAACTACTGTGAGAACAATAGAAAGAAATATTAATATTCTAAAAGAAAAAGAAATATTAAAAAGAGTAGGAACAGATAAAGTTGGCTACTGGGAGATAATATAGCATTCAGTATAATTAATTGTACTTAAAATTTGTTAAAAAAATAATTGGAGGGAAATATGGAAATAAATTTTAATCTTATAGAAAAAATTATAGAAGTGATAAAAAATGCTTATGATGAAACAAAACAAATAAAGGACAAAAATATAAAAAATAAAGAATTAAATGATATAGTAACAGATATAGATGTGTTTATGTAAAACAAAATCGTTGCATTTATAAAAGATACAATGCTTGTTACAAATGGTAATATTCATAACGAAATAGTATCTTTTATTAATGATAAAAATACAAGGAGGGAAAATGTTTAAGTTACACTCAGAATATAAGCCAACAGGCGACTAAACGCAAGCAATTGAATATTTAAGTAAAGGAATAATGAAAGACAAGAAATTCCAGACGCTTCTAAGAGTTAAGAGAAATATAAATATGTTAAAATCATAAAAAAGAAAGTGAGTTGGAAATACATATGGATAATAAAGATGTATCTGAATTAATACCTATTAGTGAAGCAGATAATAATTTAATAGATATTGAAAAAATATATGATGATATTAGAAATAAAATTATTGTGGCACGAGGTAAAATGCTAAAACATATTGATACAACTATGGTAGAAGTTTATTGGTATGTTGGAAAAATTACATATGAATTGTCAGAAAACAGTAAGAAATCAAGTTACGGAAAAAAGATAATAGATGTATTATCGGACAAGCTAACTAATGAATTTGGAGGTGGTTTTTCAC